>CAZTQR010000107.1:0-7081 GCA_964615795.1 uncultured Ignavibacteriaceae bacterium | reverse complement strand
TAAGTTCAGTCTGGCCTTTATAGATCTTCAGCCTGTCTCCGTCAATTTTCCACCTGTCTGCTGAATTGAGATTGTACACAAACTCCTGCTCATAATTTCCGGGACAAGCCATCTTTGTCATGCCAGCAGAGCCGAAACTGATGCTGACTGCATCGGCTTCATACTTTCCAATTAGATTGTTACAGCCGTTACTTCCGGAATACTTTTTATCTGCAGTGAAGAAGATCAGCCTGGGCTTTCCTTTCATGTAGCCTTCTGCATTCACGGGATTTCCCTTTGTGCTTTCGAGCACCCAGGTTCCTTCCAATTGCTCGGGTGATTGCGTTTCGGTGCTTCCGGTTTCAACATCCGAAGCTCTTTGATAGACAAGCGTAGTATTGTCGGGATTTGACAGGATCAGCATTTCATTTTCTATTCTGTACTGAGTAGTGGAGTTCAGTCCCTTCAGAATATCGGCTTCACGCGTTTGCTCGGGACACGCCATCAGTGTTGATGCCATCCTTTCGAACCTCATGTAACCGTCCTCCTGAAGCAAAGGGCCGTTAATGCGATTGCATCCTGCAATTCCGCTGACGCGCATTTCATTTACATCAATTTCCAGGAACGGGACTTTGTCTCCGTAAGCAGTTGCAACTATTTCATCCGATCCGATCATTTTCAGCATCCATTTTCCGTTAAGCGACTGATCGGGAATGTACCTCCCGCAACCCGAGTAAGTTGCGGCAGTACTGCCTCCGGACGGAACAGCATTCACCTCAACCCTGAAACTGAATTTGTCTCCCGACATATCATCAGTGCATTCCTGCCTGTAGATGCTTACAGACAGCGAGCCCGACTCACCTTCCGCATCAAGTCTTTTCACATCGGCATCCATTGCCTTGCTGACTCTTGCTGTCCCTGTGCTTATGGTAAATTCCGACATCTTGTCAAATGACATTGTGCCGTCCCGGTTCACTCTGAGTGACCAGAAAGGCTCATTGCCCGTTGCATAGAATGAGACGCCTTCACTGTACAATCTTTTGTTAAAGTCCGTTGAGTCACCGGCGGCAGTGTCCGTTTGCCCGGCTGTGGAGAGCTTTGCCGAAAATGCAAGAACGATGACCATCAATAAATATAACATGCTTAACATTTCCCTGTATTTAGTTTTTGAGATCACAGAATAGTATTTGCAAACCTAATGAATTGTTCCAAAAGAAAAAGCCCATCTCAATTGCCTGAGACGGGCTTCCCTCAATGAATCAAATCCGGTGAATCAAATTACGGCCTGATGACGCCTACGAAGTTGAATGCGTTGTTCTCAACATAAGAACCGTCCGTAGCGTCAACAAATCCGTCATTGTTGACATCTGTCGAAACATATCCGCTGACAAAGTTGAAAGCATCATTGTCAACATTGCTTCCGTCAGAAGCATCAACAAAACCGTCCTGATTGACATCACCCCCGTAGAAACAGGCATCGCCGCCGACAACTACCTGGTTGCCGCCATAAGCCTGTCCTGCTGAAGATGTGAAGTCATAAGATGCATCTGCCGTGAACGAAACAGGGTTTGCGCTCCATGTTTCAATCGAGTTTCTGTGCTTCACGACTATGTAATAGCTCGAACCGAGGTTCACCTTGAAGAAGTTCAGCGATGCATTTCCGCTCGCGTCAAGAATACCTGAGGCTGCATCAACAATCTCATAAGGAGCTGTAGCTGATCTCAGCAGTACTGTGATCGTGTCGCTTGAGTTTGATGACGGAGGTGCATCCGGAGTGATAGCTTCAAGTGAAGCTGACAGAGTAAGAGATGTCGCATCGCAAGAAGCATTGAGCCTGTTTGCATCGGGTCCGAACTGAACCGCAACAGAAGATGTGCCGTTGAACATTATGCCTGCCGGGCTCACCGGATAAGCACCCCGGTAATAAGTATTCACTCCTCCGGATGCGCTCTGAATACCGATTATATGTGCATTCAGACCGTCGGACAAATAGAAGCCCCTGAAGTCAGATCCTGTCTCGTCATAATTGTACTGAACAAGGAACCTCGAATCGGCAGAGTAGCCGGGGTCTGCAAGATCAATTACAACCTGATAGGTTACATAGTCTCCTGTACCGACAGGAAGATACTCTGGTATTCTGCTGTAAGTGATTACAAGCTGATATCCATTGATCTTGTAGCTTACTCTGTTTGTTGGGTAGCTTGCATTTACACTAAGATTCATATCCATCCACAGAGAGTAAAGTGTCGGCCTGTTTGTAGAGTTGAATGCCGGCGAGAAGGATGTCAATCCGGCCTGCCTTGAAAATCCGACAACACCATTAGTGCCTACAAAGAAGGAGTCATAGGCTACGCCTCCAAGCCTGATCTGCTTTCCTGCCGGAAGCCTTATTGCCCAGTATCCGTCGTCAAGTGAACCGGTAAATATTCCGGCGTTTGCATTTATACTGTTTACACACAGGCTTGTACTGCCGGAAGTGTCTTTCCAGCAATAGTCCGGTTGAGACGGTGCTCCTGATCCCGGGAATGAATTTGAGAATGAGAATCCGCCTGAAGTTCCGTAGTTGAAGTTCTGTACGGAGAACGACTTTGTTGTAGTATCGTTGTTCGGATTGGTATCTGTACCAAGCTGTGAATATGCTTTTGCAGTAAACGAACCCGTTGAGCTTGCAGTATAAGGATCGAATGTGACAGTTGTTGTGCTCAGAGATGTTAGAGAAGTTACGGTCTTTGTGCTTGTGTAACCTCCGGGATTGATGGTCATTGTAACGTTGAAGGTCTGAGTATTTGAACCGTAGTTAGTAACCTGAGCTGTGGGGTTGAATACTGAACCCTGTCCTTCCACAGTTGCCGGCCTTCCGATTGATGCCGCGCCGACATCATTAGCCGGAAGCGGGATCGGATTGGAAAGGTCATAAGCTACAACTGCAAGATTCTGGTGGTTGACAATAAGAGCTGTTGTAGTAGCGCCGTCGGAAGTTGCAATCTGCTGAACTTCAGCACCGCCGGCTATACCGACGCTTGCTGCCGGCCTGTAGATAACCCACCTTCCGCTAAGGGTTCCGGTAGAACCGGACAATGTATAGCGGATTATTTCGTCTCCCCCGTTCGGGTTTGCATTTGTAATGCTCGGCCTTGTTCCCTGGTTCCAGACCCACAGATAAGCAGTTCCCGGATTTGAAGTAGTATCAAAACCAAGCCCGTATTTTCCTGCGATTGAGTCAGAGGTTGCATTTACAATATTTGCAACAAGATTTCCAAGTGTATCGCGGCATTCAATGTTGCCCGTGAAGTTTGCATGCCAGAATCCCTTTCTGTTAGGATCCCATGCAATCGCTCTGTATGCAACTCCAGTATGGACATACTGTGCAACAAAGTTTCCGTTCAAATCCATCTTTATGAGGGTTGTAGTTGCTCTACCACCCCATAAGAAGTTGTTTCCCGAACCATCAGGAGCAATAGTCAGATCCCTGAGCTGTCCATAGTATGTCACTGAATCTGAAAATGTTCCCGGTCCGCCGCCGGTACCATCATTGTTCCATCTGTACAGGTAGTTTCCAATAGTAGTGTTCCATTTGTTCAGGACATACTTTCCGTTCACCTGAATGGCTCCGACAGTGCCGGTAGGAGCGCCTGTCAGGCTGGTGACATAAGTCCAGTTAAAAAGCTTCGGATACGGGAAACCCGCTTGCGGAATAGTATCGTATTGTGTTACAGGGTTTCCTCTCTGACTGATCTTTCCGTCAAAGATAAGTGAAGATGAATTTGTTGAATTGGGTGAATCGTTACGAGGGTCGTCAACGACTGAGAAGCCGTAAACGACAAAGCATACCATTAAAAATGGCAATGCATAAATGAGAAATTTTGTTCTCACATTTGCCTCCTTTAGTTTATAAAATTTTTGTTGGATTGAAACTTGGGTAAACTTAAGGATCAGGATCAAGTTTGTCAAATAACTTTTTCGGTAATTCTTATTTTTTTCTTCCCTTCCCAGGAGGTAAACACGACCGCATTGCCTGCAATGACACAAAGAATTTTTTCACAATTTGAAAAAATAATTTTTGAATGTCTCATTTACTTGTAATAGTTTGCACAAGCATGTTTGATAGGACTTCAAATATCAGAGCTCCTTAGTCTCGTAATTGATTCCGGGAGCGGATCGATTTCAGGAAATGTATGATGATGATCAGAATTGTATTAACCAAAACCAATGAAGAGATGAACAAATTAATTGCAGTTATGACGGTACTGGCAATATCAGCCGCAAACGCTCACTCACACGGTCCTGAACATATACAGGACATTCACAAGTACATAACTCATCAGGCATGGGAGCTTGTGAAAGCCCATTATCCGGGCGTACACAACTCCGAAATGAACAGACGAATCGGCGACTGGCAGGACGGAGGCCTGAACGGTTCCGGGCCATGGCAGAAGGGAAAAGTGGTAACAGGGGCATTCCGGGAAGATGAAGAGGATGTGCTTTACGGTTACCCTTTCCCGTATACTTCCGCAACACACTTCTGGGATGCCGATCACGGAGACAATTCCGTATTCAATCCCCCTCCGCATAACCGTACCTATGAAAATGCATTCCGGAAACTTCAGTCGTTCTGGAGCGGCAAAGACGGATACAGAGACTGGCTTGAGATAGGGCCGTTCTTTTACAACCTCATACCATACTACATACGTGTGAGGTTTGACAGTCTTCACAATGCATACAAAGACCACTCCAAATTTCTTGTAACGCACTGGCTCGACATCGGAACAGGCAACTGGTACGCTGAAGTACCGCCCATGCCCATGATCCCCTTTCTTGTGAAGAACTCCAACAGTTACAGCTATGCTGAAGGCGAAGCGCTTGCGAAACGGCTTTGCTGGGAGATTGTCGGCAGGATGTGCCATCTTATCGAGGATTCCGGGGTTCCGGCACACGCTCACAACGACCTGCACCTCTTCGGGGATTATTTTGAATCAGATTTCATCCCTCAGAATTACGGATACTACACATGGAGCAGTGCTTATCAGCAGGGCGGACTTGTTAATATCAATTACAAGGCAAATCCATTGCGGTATATCATTTACACTACAAATCAGATCGCCGACAGATTTTCAAGCGATGACTTCGGAGGTGATGATAATCTCATTTATCCGCCGCAGTATCAGAGCGAGAATTATCTCGAGCATATCAGCCCTGCTTACAACTACGCCGCATTGCACAACATTTCATTCACCACTCCTCCGCCCGGCCATGCCCCCGTTGCCGCTCACACAGCATTCAACTACACCATAAGAGCTGTAGCGGGATTCCTGTGGTATGTTTACACCAAATTCGAGATCGCCACCGACACACCGCCAGACATTACAGGGTTCACATATAACCTTCCTGACCAGCGGCTGTTTACAGGTGAAACCCTGGAGATGACATGCAACTCGACGGGCAATAACTTGAGCTATGACTGGGCAGTGAAGGTCTGCGACACAAACAACCTCTGCAACAGGAATGTGCAGGGGCTTTCCGTTAATTACGTCGGGAACACGATCAGGATCAGCAACAACTATTTCCGGGGAAACTGGACATGCACATTCTATGATTCACTGTGTAACGGCGGAGGCACCGAGGCAGAGGATCCATTGCATTTCTTTGTTGGTGCGCGGGTATATAACAACGCAGGCTCAGTCAGGAAATTCTACAGGCCTGAAAGACTCACTTCAATCAATCCCATCCCCAGGCTTCGGCCGGGACCCTTCGCCGGTTGCCCCATAGTGCTGACGCAGGACGGAATGAAGTTCGCCGCGGAGAACAACATCCTGCACAAGTCTGAATTTTCTGAAAACAAAGACAAGTTCATTTCAGATAAGCTGATACTCAAGACAATTCCTGCGGTCAACGCGTCGGACACTTCATTGACGATAGCGCTTCAGGAAAACTCCGTTGATATCAGTTACTTTGACAATGTTCGTATGTTTGCAATTGACCACTCTGCCAATACAGAAGTTGTGATCACTGACAACGGCACGCCGGCGCTTATCGAAGTGCAGAAATTCTCGGCGCCTGTATATGCCGAGTTTGAAGGAACGGATGTTACCGAGCTTCTTGGTTACGAAGCCGACGGCGGAAAAACACTTGAGGGAAAGCAGAAGGAGATTCTGATTGCCAAATTTGATATAAACAAAGCTCTGACGGATACGCTCGCCGTAGTAATAAACGCCGAACCTCCGGACGAAGTGATTCCCGTTGTCAAAGATGCCGGCGGAATTCTGAAGATGTTTGATGATTCTGGAAATCTGATCTCAGAAGAAATGAGATTCGGCCTGCGGCAGTCGAGATGCAAGATACTGGTACCTGCAACCGATGCACGCAACATGACATCACTTGAGATGACCTGGAGCCGCGACTTCGGAATCTCATACCTGTCTGTTGTTCCTTTTACAAGGGCAGGTATGGCAATGGAAGAATATGCAATGAAGTCTGCAGAAGACCTTCTCACCGGAGACGTAATGGGATTGCTGAGCTCTGAAGACAACAACTTTGCCGTGCTTGACAGCTCCACCCACCTGATACTTAAATTCAAATCAGTGATCAGATCAGTACCGCAGGGTATGAAGAGATCCTACATGCTTTCAGCAACAGGAAGGTACACTAAGCCGCAGGGTTTTGACATTGGAGAGGCGGCGATTCAATTCAACGTTGAAGACAAGAAAATAACAGAAACAAAGATACTCCCGAACGTGCCGAATCCCTTCAATCCGGAGACAAAGGTGAGAATCACGTTAGCGGGTGATGCGGAGGTTGAACTGGCTGTATATGACATTGCCGGAAGGATTGTCAGCAGGCTTAGTTCCGGCAAATTGACAAAGGGAGAACATCAGTTCATTTTCGACGGCTCCGGGAAGCCGAGCGGAGCCTATTTCATAAGGCTTTCGACCGGCGGACACAATTACGTCAGGAAGATGATGCTGATCAAGTAACCCGGCGATCAATCAACCGTATCCGGCGAATGTCAGTGCAATATGCACAGGCATTCGCCATTTTGTTTTGTGCAGGGTCCATTTCTCAGAGGCATAATCACATTGAATAACCCCTTTAATACCTATATTTT
>CAZTQR010000106.1:3302-7612 GCA_964615795.1 uncultured Ignavibacteriaceae bacterium | reverse complement strand
TTTTTAGCACTGCATTTGATACGAAGAACCGCACTTCAATTATACACAAAATTGTCAATAGAAGAACGTCACCCTACCTGACGCAAAACCGATGTTGGCGGCTCTGCTGTTTGTTACATTGTCAGTTGTGCCATTAAACTATGCAGGTCAAGAATGCCCCAGTGTCCGATGTATTTTCCGTTCCGCAGTTCAATGATGTCAATTACTTCCATCACTACTTTTTTCCCTACTGGTTTAACTCCTAAGAATTCACCTTTGTGTGTGGCATGAAATGATTTGCGAGTGGTTACTTTGTTGCCTTCTGCTATCATGTCGTGTATTTCTACAGTCAGGTCAGGGAAGGCAGGTTTCAGTAAATGGTTGAAGAAATAGATTACTCCGTCCCTGTTTTTAGGCGAGCCGGGAGGTGCTGTGTGGTTTACAAAATCTTCTGCAAAGATTTCGTTGAATGTGTCTATGTTGCCGCCTTCAATAAACTCTTTATTTACTCTGCGAACCAGTGTCTTGTTTTGTTCTGTTGTCATTGCTTTTTGATTTTAGTGAATTAATGATGCAAAAATGCGGGGGAAAACATTCAAAAGCATTGCACCAATCCGACTTTGCATTGACCAGTTACGACCTGTTTGCCGTCAGGACGATTGGTTGCGAAATTCAGCAGGGGTCATTTCGCAATATTTCTTGAAAAATCGGTTAAAGTGAGAGGGGTCAGAAAAATCAAGTTTATAAGCAATTTCTGCAACTGTAAGAGTGGTGTGAAGCAAATATGCTTTCGCTTCTGTCAAAAGCATTTCGTCAATCAGTTCGTGTGCTGTTTTATCAGAACAGGATCTAATTACCCTGTTTAAATGGTCGGCTGAAACATGAAGCATCCCTGCGTAAGCAGAGACTTTCCTGATGGTTAAGAAATGTTGGCTTACCAATTTCAAAAAGTCGTTGTAAAGTGTTTGCTGCGAGTTTGGCGCTTGACTATTTGAGAGCAATACAGTTCCATAGCATCTGTTAGCCAGTAGTATAATTTGATGAATATAGAGTTTAATCATCTCACTGCAACCTGCCCTTCGCTCTTTCACTTCATTATTCATCTTGAAAATGATGCTTTCAATTTCATCAGCCGTGTTATTGTCTAATTGAAAGGATTGCAAGCCGGAATAGGATAGAAAAGGGTAGTGTTGCTTTCTGTTTCGTTTCAGTAAAACATCAGCAATAAATTTTTCGGTAAACAGCATGTAGTATGCAAGAAAATCTTTACTGAACTGATACAGTGAAAAAGTTTGTTCTGGTATTCCGAACAAAATGCTGTTGCGTTTGGTGGTATATTTTTCAAGTCCCATATAGAAACTTGCGTTACCCTTTCGTGTTAATGAAATTCTGAAATATTGTGTTTTAATGGGTCCGATATTTTTCTTAAGGTCAGCTGTTGAATAAAGCCCAAACCCATTGTCCAGAAGTTCGGAGGTATTGTCCATGCCAAAATCACTGTCTCCATTACCGCTCTTGTGAAGTTTGTAAAGGTCTGTGTCAAGTTTGATTTTCGCTAAGTCGGTCTGAACACTTTTGTACATGTCAAATGATTGAGAGATGGTTTTATGGATGCAGTGTCGAAGCCTTGCCGCTATCGAGTTTCGGCTTGGCGATGGCGTGCAGCGGAACTCTGCACTTCAAACAAACTGCGCCCGCCCGCTATAGCCAAGCCTATGTTATGCGTTCGTTCTCGTTTCATCAGCAATGACATTTGGGCTCAAGTTTTGATCCTGTTGTATTCTCAGATACTTTTTCACGCTTCATCTGCGTGTTGACAAACCTGAACTGAAAAGCCGCAAGAAGAATGACGCATAACAATTAAATATACGCAACTCACCCCAAAGAAATTGCGGGAATCTTACACCCGTTGCCGGGATTAACGCAGGTTTGAATTGCGTATATCTACAGCAGTTTGTCAAGAGGCGATTGTATTTTGCTTAAATGCTCTTTGCTGACATGGGTATAAATCATGGTTGTTCGCAAACTCTGATGTCCAAGAAGTTTCTTAATGGAAAGAATGTCCGTTCCGCCCTCAAGCAAATGCGTTGCAAACGACTGACGAAGAGCATGAACGCTTCCTTTCTTCATTACTCCGGCTTTTCGTTTGATGCTCTTCATTAGTTCCTGAATGCTTCTCATGCTGTATTTTCCTCCCAGCTGACCCTCGAAAAGGAATTCCTTTGGCTTGTAAGCTTTGTAATACTCTCATGATTGAAAGAAGCTTTTCACTAAGCATCACTATCCTGTCCTTCCTGCCCTTCCCCTGCCTGATGTTTATGACCATTCTTTCCGAATCAATGTCCTTAAGTTTCAGGGAAACAATCTCGGAAACCCGCAAACCTCCGGCATAAGCAATACATAAAATGCATTTGTGCTTGAGGTTCTCTGCAGCATCCAATATCGCCTTTACTTCAGCTCCTGAGAAAACCCCCGGCAACTGAAACGGCTTCTTTGCACGGGGGAGATCATACACCTGTCTGGGGCGTTTCAGAACCTTCTCATAAAAGAACTTGATCGCATTCACTTTCTGATTCATTTCAGAAGCGCCCGACTTCTTCCCGGCCGAATTGTACAAATACTTCAGTACCTGCTTCTTGGTAATCTCCGAGGGCCTGCAATATTTATGTTCCGCAAGGAATGCCTGAAAATGATTCCTGTAATTCTTAACGGTGTTTACCGAGTAATTCTTCAGAACCAGGGTTTCCAGATATGCCTTCATCGCAGAACTGTGCATCTGAATAAGTTTCTCATCGATCGCGGTTTGCCTGCTCATCGTATCTCTCCTCTCCGCCGGCAAATTATGCACCTGCTATGTGATCTTCAATTCTAAATCATGAGGGATTATAAGCTGATCAGGAGGCATCAGAGTTCAGCGGCATAGATCACACATCTTCTTCACTCTACCCCTTCACATACGAAAGCTTCTCAGCTACCTTCCCGTCCCTTACCCTGAACACGTCCACACCCCTGAGATGCCATGGCTTGCCTTCCTTCGTCTTGCGGTAGATCCACCTTACCGTGCACCTGTCGCCTGCGGCAAAGATGTCCTCGGCTTCAAAGAAGGCATCGGGATTTGATGCAAAGAACTTTTCCCAGAATGACCTTACCGCTTCGGTGCCTTCAATGCGCAGTCCGTCCGGCGAAGGATACGAGTTCTCAAAAATGCAGTCATCTGTCATCGCATTCATCACTCCGTCAACGTCATGACGGTTGAATGCATCGTTGAATCTTTCTATTGCGGCGAGAGTGCTGTCTAAGGAGTTGCTTGTGCGGTGATCCGTCATATCTGCCTTTTCCTTTTTGTTAAAATTATGACTACAGGATTTCATAATCAATGTTACTTATTTCAATTGGCTTTGAATAATTGATACTTCGGAAGCGGCTTGCTGAAAATTCTCTTCCCTTCATATCCGGATACAGACAGCAAAGCAAAAGGGCTGTCTCATTACCGAAACAGCCCTTCGCTTACTGCATTGCTATCACAGAAAGTTACTTCAGATCAAATCTGTCGAGGTTCATAACCTTTGTCCAGGCAGAAACGAAATCATCCGCAAATTTGCCTGCCGCATCACTGCATGCGTAAACCTCGGCCAGTGCCCGCAGTTCGGAGTTTGAACCGAAGATCAGATCGAAACGCGTGCCTTTCCATCTTACTGCGCCGGTCTTGCGGTCGCGTGCTTCAAAGTAATGCTTCTTCTCATCCGTTGCACGCCACTCACAGCTCATGTCAAGCAGGTTAACGAAGAAGTCATTTGTCAGTGCATCTTTTTTGTCCGTGAACACACCGTGATCCGAGTTGTCATAATTTGTCCTCAGCATTCTCAGTCCGCCAAGCAGTACGGTCATTTCTGGTGGCGTAAGAGAAAGAAGCTGTGCCCTGTCAACAAGGAAATGTTCGGCAGGAAAGGACGTGACCTCCTTTATATAGTTTCTGAATCCGTCCGCAAAAGGTTCCATCACTTCAAATGATTCAACATCAGTCTGCTCCTGCGCTGCGTCAACCCTGCCGGGAGTGAAAGGAACGGTGATGCTGTGACCTGCGTTCTTCAGAGCCTGTTCAACACCGGCACAACCGCCAAGGACTATCAGATCAGCAAGCGATACTTTCTTTCCGTCTTTTTGCGATGCATTGAATTCGTTCCGGATCTTCTCCAGAGTGCCGAGAACTTTTGCCAGCTGAGCGGGATTGTTAACCGCCCAGTCCTTTTGCGGAGCAAGTCGGATGCGTGCCCCGTTTGCGCCTCCTCTCTTGTCGGAATCTCTGTATGATGAAGCCGCCGCCCATGCAG
>CAZTQR010000106.1:0-3202 GCA_964615795.1 uncultured Ignavibacteriaceae bacterium | reverse complement strand
GTAAGCATTGTCGGCTTGTGCTTCTTTCCCGGATCGAATGCATCGGGAACTATTTCCGGAGCATCCTTTGCTATCCACTGATTGGCGCCTGCAGGACTCTTCGTAAGTTCATATTCGTATTCAAACAGGTGCTTGAAGAAATCATGTCCCCACTTTGCGGGAGTTGTGGTCCATGTAACTTCCGGTCCTCCGGTCAGTGTGTCCGGCCCGTGGCCCGACTTATAACTGCTCACCCATCCGAATCCCTGCTGTTCTATTCCTGCCGCTTCGGGATCGGGGCCGAGATACTCCGCATTTCCTTCGCCGTGCGCCTTTCCGAATGTATGTCCGCCGGCTATGAGCGCAACGGTCTCTTCGTCATTCATTGCCATGCGCCCGAATGTTTCGCGGATGTCTTTCGCCGCAAGGAGCGGGTCGGGATTGCCGTTCGGGCCTTCGGGATTGACATAGATCAAACCCATCTGAACAGCCGCAAGAGGATTTTCAAGATCTCTTTCGCCGGAGTATCTGTTAGTATCGTCGAGCCATTTCTTCTCCGAGCCCCAGTATATGCTGACATCGGGCTCCCATACATCTTCTCTTCCTCCCGAAAAACCGAAGGTCTTGAATCCCATAGACTCAAGCGCAACATTTCCGGTCAGTATAAGGAGGTCTGCCCAGGATATCTTGTTTCCGTATTTCTGCTTGATCGGCCACAACAGTCTTCTCGCTTTATCGAGGTTTGCATTGTCCGGCCAGCTGTCAAGCGGTGCAAATCTCTGAAGGCCTTTCGCGCCCCCGCCTCTGCCGTCACTTACCCTGTAAGTTCCGGCTGCGTGCCATGACATTCTTATGAAGAACGGCCCGTAATGTCCGAAGTCTGCCGGCCACCATTCCTGTGAATCAGTCATCAGATCATGCAGGTCCTTCTTCAAGGCATCATAGTCGAGAGTTGAGAATGCTTCACTGTAGTTGAAATCCTTATCAAGAGGATTTGACAGTTCCGAGTTTTGTCTGAGCATAGCCAGATTCAAGCGGTTCGGCCACCAGTCGGAAATTCCGGTTCCGTTAAGGGAAGCTCCGTTATGTCCCAAAGCTCCCGTAAACGGGCATTTGCCTGATTGGTTTGACTTAGTTTCCATAGTGATGTGAATTTTGTTTGAAGGTGATTAACAAAATTAACTCTAATAGTGTAATAAATCAAAATGATAATCTCGATATTACTATCAATACAATCTATATCATGAACCTTCAGCAACTGGATTACATAATTGCGGTTGACCGTTACCGCCACTTCGTAACTGCCGCGGAAAAGTGTTTTGTAACGCAGGCAACTCTGAGCATGATGATAAAAAAGCTTGAAGAGGAGCTTGGCGTGAGGATCTTTGACAGGTCGAAACAGCCCGTTGTTCCGACTCTTGCGGGAGCCAAGATAATTGCGCAGGCGAAGATAGTAATAAAGGAGGCGTCAAGGATTAGGGAGCTCGTCACGGAGGAATCGGCCCTGCTCAGCGGCGAACTGAAGATAGGTATAATTCCCACTCTTGCTCCTTATATACTTCCGCTCTTTCTGAAGAAGTTCCTTTCCAAGTATCCGGAAATAAAGCTTCAGATCAGCGAACTCACCACAGATGAGATCATACACAGAATAAAGCTGAGTCAGCTGGATGCGGGAATCCTTGCGGTGCCTCTTGCCGAACCGGATCTTGTGGAGATACCCTTGTTCAATGAGGAGTTTGTCATCTACTCGTCACAAAAAGCATGCGGGCTTAAGAAGAAGCATCTTCTTCCTGCCGAGCTTGACATCAACACACTGTGGCTGATAGAGGAAGGCCACTGCCTGCGGAATCAGGTGATCAATCTCTGCGACCTGAAGCTCAGCGAAAGAAGGATTCATAAGTTTGATCTTTCGGCATCGAGCATAGAAACCCTGAAGAAGGTGGTTGACCTTAACGAGGGCGTAACGGTCCTTCCGTACCTTGCGCTGAATGACCTTACCAAGGAGCAGTTGAAGAATGTCAGATACTTCAAGCCGCCTGTTCCGGTGCGAAAGATCGGACTCGTCAGTTTCAGATACTTTGTAAAAGAGAAACTGCTTGATGCGCTCAGGGAAGAGATACTGAATTCTGTTCCTGAGGATATGCTTTCGGAACGGAATAAAACGGTTGTCAGGATTGATGCCGAATGAAATCTCTTGGGGCAGTCTCCGGCATTTGCAGTTCATACCCCTCGTGTATGAGGGGTATAACGATCTGCAAAAAAATACATTCTAAGTGCCCGAGATATTCAGAAGCACGATCTCCTACTTTACAAGCATGATCTTTCTTACCTGCCTGATCCCGCCTTGAGTCAGAACTGCAAAGTATGTTCCGCTTGACAGTCCCGAGGAATTGAAACCAGCTCTGTATGATCCGGCAGAAAGTTCATTATCTACAATTGACTGAAGCTCCTTTCCGGCGGAGTTGAATATCTTAAGGCTTACATAGCCTCGCGCCGGAACCGAGAATTCGAAGTTTGTTGAAGGGTTGAACGGGTTCGGATAATTCTGCTTAAGTTCAAGCGATTGCGGGGTTGAAGTTCCCAACTGCTGAATCCCGACACTGACATTTGTGATCATCCTTAGACTCCGGCTGTTGAAATCGGAAATGTAAATAGTATCGCCTGTTGAAGTGGCCGCAATTCCGTTCGGAGCGTTGAATGTCGCACTCAGTGCAGGTCCGTTCGTCTGACCTGCTCCTCCGCTGCCTGCAAGCACTGTAGTCTGACCGTTCATGGAGATCCTGTAGATCCTGTTAGTTGAGAACCCCGTTGCATATATGTAATGATTTGCCACAGCGATGAAGCCGACAATCCCCGGAATGTCAGCCACAAGCGAGAAAGCCCCGGCTCCGTTTACACGGAATATCTTGCCGTCCGTATAGTTTGCTATGAGAAGTTGTCCGCTGTCATCGTATGTCAGGCCTACGGGTCCGTTCATTCCGTTTCCTGTGTAGAGTATGCTAAAAGTGCCGTTGAGATACGCTCTGTATATCCTGTTTGACTGATAACTTGAGACCAGCATGGTAGTATCATTTTCGAAAAGTATTGCTGTAGGATAGCCCATACTGGTAAGGATGGTGTCAACCGTGCCCTGAGGAGAGACCTTTGCGATCCAGCCCGAAGATATGTTGCTTGGCACATAGAGGTTACCCTGCGAATCGAAAGCCGTGCCGTTCGGCTGAAA
>CAZTQR010000105.1:0-7836 GCA_964615795.1 uncultured Ignavibacteriaceae bacterium | reverse complement strand
AACATTCTCGGTGCCTCACCTTCAAAGCCGCAATTGCTGAAGGTTGAAAAAGAATCGATCGGAGATCAGTTCAGTCCAAGACTGAATTGGAACAGAAATCTTGAGCCTGACCTTTCGGGTTATCGGATATACAGAGGAGACGGATACGCTCCCGTGTCCTTTGCTTATCTTGGAGAATGCACCGACACAACATATCTGGATGAGAGTGTATTGCTTTACGGTTCCGGAGGCGGGAACCAGCCATGCTCTTATTACCTTGTACAGTATACGTATGCAGTGTCTGCCTATGATAACTCGGATAAAGAATCTGTAAAATCAGACGGAGCATTTATTGAAGGATACTCTGATCCGTGTGCACCGATAGGGCCAATGATAAGTAATCCGGGCAATTCGTCACCTAATGGCAGGAAGAATGAAATTTTGACGAAAAGTGAATTCCGCCTTTTTGATGTATATCCTAATCCCTTCAATCCGTCAACAATAATTGAATTTGACATTCCGGAAGACCTGGAAGTTAAGATAGTGATCTTTGATGTATCAGGAAAACAAATTTCAGAGCTTTCGAATCAGGCTTATGAGATGGGAAGGCACAGCATAAGATTTGATGGCGCGGGTCTCCCGTCAGGAATATATTATTGCAGACTTGAAGCAGGCATGTTTGTAAATGTGAAGAAGCTCGTTTTGTTGAAATGAAGCATTGAAATGACTAATGTCTCATAAATTATTTTTTGCGCATGGAAGCCGCAGCTTCTCACAAAGTGATGGTTTTGAGGTTTCCATGCGGATTTTAAAAACACTAAAAATTTTGAATCATGAAAGCAAGTGAAATTGTGAAGGAACTGATTTTGGTTCTTTTGATACTTATAGTTGCGGGAGAATCTTTCGCTCAATCCGGCTGGGTTCGTTTGAACATGCCTTTGAAGAATTACATTCATGTAACATTTCTAAATCCAAGTACCGGATTTATTGTCACACAGGATAATATAATTTACAAGACCTCCAATAGTGGAAGTACCTGGAGTGTTTTCCTAAGCAATCAAGGTCTTACTTTACCGTCGAAAAGAGCAGATATTCTGAATGAGCAGAACATTCTGTTGATGGGCGGTTCTATGTATTTCACAAGTGATGGAGGAGCAAATTGGATTTCCAGTTATATCCCAACCGGTTGCAGTGGTTCGGGTTTTACAATTCTGCAATGTATTGATATTGTGAGTCCCTCAACTGCGTTTGTAGGTGGTACAGATGTTTGCGTCAATGAGTCTGTTGATGGAATTGTTTACAAAACCACAAACGCCGGATTAAATTGGTTTCAATCGTTCAGAGGAGATTTTGAGCATTATGATTTAAAGGCAAAAGACTCTTTGAACATTGCAAAGTCAAGCGGTGCATTTATGAGATCATCAGACGGAGGAGTCTCGTGGAACTATGTTTCAAATATGCATGCCTTCGGAGGAATTATGGGCGATCCGTTTAGGGATACTATAATGGTCTCGGTTACGAGAGGTCTAGTAATCAGGTCCACGAACAGAGGCAATGAGTTCATTGAACTTCAAACCGGCAATACAAAACCCTTACGTAATCTGTTTTTCATTGACAGAAAGCGGGGGCATTTTATCGGAGATTCTGGAGTAATACTATTTACTTCAAATGCCGGTGAAACATTTTCGGTTCAGCAATCCAATACGATGCAGAAACTCAACAGTGTTTACTTTATCAATAAGGATACAGGCTTTGCAGTTGGAGACAGCGGAGTTGTGCTGAGAACCTATACCGGAGGCATTCTTACAGGCATTGAGATTAATAACTCAGTTTCAAATCCAACAAAGTTTGCACTTTTGCAAAACTACCCCAACCCCTTCAACCCATCCACTACCATCAGGTTCGATGTAAGAACTTCAGGCAATGTTTCGCTGAAGGTGTATGATGTGTTAGGCAGAGAAGTTGCCGTGCTTGCGGATGAATACCTGCGTGCGGGAAGTTATGAGCGGGTGTTTGATGCATCAGATCTTTCAAGCGGAGTTTACTTCTATACTCTAAGGGTAACCGGTATGGCTGGTTCAGCGCAGTCAGATTTTCAACAAACTTTGCGTATGGTGGTGCTGAAGTAAATCTATCTGTTGCAAGTTGCGCTCCCGCCGGCGTTGATTGCGAATGCCATTTTTTAATTTCAAGGTCTTCCGCCTTCAGGCAGGCTGAGTTATGTCAACACCCCAAATGTCTTTTGATATTTGTTTGGTCACATTCAAGAATCAATGCGATATATAATTCGGGGCATAAATTAGAGTGATTTCAATTTGTGCAAAAACTAGATTAGAGAAAAAGAGGTAATGAAAAAAACACTTCAACTTACAGCCATTATTGAATGGGAAGATGATATGTATGTAGCATCATGTCCGGAATTGGATGTTGTCAGCCAGGGCAGTTCGGTTGAGCAAGCAAAGAGCAATCTGAAAGAAGCAGTAGAGCTATTTCTTGAAAGTGCTTCAGAGACAGAAATTGCCGGCAGGCTTCACAGCGAGATTTTATAACCAGAATTGATGTAGCTATTGGGCAGATATAAGGTCCTCTCCGGTGTTGACATTTGCGAGATACTTGCTGAAAACGGATTCTTCCTCTGAAGACAAAAGGGAAGTCACTTAGTAATGCAGAAGGAAATTGAGGATTCAACCATTACGGTTGTTGTTCCAAACCACATGGAGATCAAGATATGAACATTGAAGTCAATAATCAGACAGTCCGGACTTAAATCTTCTTTGTTTCAAAACTGACCTTGCACAAACGTAATTTCAATTGCCTGCACAAGCGCAGCCGGCAAACAGAATCTTAAAGCTTCAACTTTGAAGATCGCATTTATTGCAGTTGCCCTGTCCCTAGCATTGAATAACACACATGCGCAAGTAAAAACCAGCTGGGCATTCAATCACAGAAATGGAGAGTTATCTCCAAATATCGGACTGTGCATCATTACAGACGGGTTCGGAAATGTTTACAATACAGGATCCTCGGCCGGTATACCGGGAAGAAATGATATGGTACTTTGTAAATTAAGTAGCAATGGTGATGTTCATTGGTTGGTTAGATTTGCAGATACAATAACACCATACCCAAATAATTCCAACGGTGGTGGAAGTCTTTTGTTAAGTTCTTCCGGAAGGCTTTATGTAGGTGGCTCAAGATTATGGCAATATGATATGTCAGGGAATCTAAACTGGTCTTTACTTCCTGGTGAAAGAAAAGGGTTTCCCAATATCTTTTTTGACTCCGGCGAGAATATCTTAGATTCAAAAGAACAAAATAATTCTTCATTTCTTATTCGAAAATACTCTTCCGAGGGTGATTCAATATGGGAGCGGCAGTTTCAACCCTCGGGCACGATTTGGGCATACTGGAAAGATGCGACTGTTGATAGAGAAGGGAACATAATCACAACAGGTTACATGAACAAGATCGGTTTCGGTGCTGTTTATGACTGCATGACTGTAAAGTATTCAAACGACGGTGAATTGCTTTGGTATGACAGAATAGATGAAGGCAATGAAACCTTTGGCTATGCCGTTGCCGCAGATAATAACGGCAACATTTACGTGGCAGGTGAAAAGGATCTGAATATTCTGACGGTCAAGTACTCGCCGAACGGAGACACTCTATGGCAGAGGGAATTCAACGGAGGATCCGGTGATATTGGCTTTGACATCCAGGTTGACTCTCTTGGAAATTCTTATGTATCAGGCGTTAGCGGCGGATTGGGAATTGTGCTGATCAAGTATGATCCCTCAGGAAATCTGCTGTGGCTGCGCAACCACACAGATGTGCCCTTTTCCGTATTGTCTTCGATTGTAAGGATCGACAGTCAGGGAAATCCGTATCTTGCATTCTCAATCAATTCTTCAGGCGGGAGATACGAATATGCAGTAGCCAAGTACGATTCTGAAGGAGACCTTCTCTGGCTAAGCCGTTATAACTACAATAACCAGTATTGTGAAGTGTATGATTTCACAATTGACAGGAATTTTGACGTATATGTAACAGGCAGGTGCGGAAGTTATCTCTCTACGGTGAAACTGGTTCAGTATATGACTTCTTCGACGGAATCTGAAAAGTCAATGACAATAGAATACGAACTAATTGGCAACTTTCCCAACCCATTTAATCCGGCAACGCAAATAGTATTGAGGCTTGACAAGGCTTGCAATGTAAAACTTGAGGTGCATGATGCAGGAGGCAGAAAGATAGCTGCCTTGTTAAACACCTGGATGCCTTCCGGACGACATGAAGTTGCTTTTGATTCACGGAATTACGGGGGCCTTTCCAGCGGAGTTTATTTCTACACACTAAAAGCCGCAGAATATTCGAAGACTTTGCGTATGGTTGTGGTTAAGTGAATTGAAATTAGTACCAGACGAATTCTTCCGCCCCTTATGGTGTTTTCCGAGTGAAGCGCCCGACAGGAAAAAGTTTGCCGGATTTGCTAAGTACAGGCAGGAGGAGTCACCGGCAGGTAAGGCAGAATATTTCAGCGCCCCATTACAATGGAAATACTTCCCCGGCCTCTTCAAGTCCGCCACAAAAATAAGCTAAGATCTCCCGAACAGCCGTTTCGTTACTCTAAAAATGTATCCCCCTCCCCACGGACAGGAAGCTAAGACTCTCGTGTTGAGATGAAGACTGCGTCATATCTATGGACACAATTCAATTCGGATTACATTTCTGCTGAACTCTTATCTGTCGATCCGCTCGTGCGAATCTTTACGGCTCACATCTTCATTCATCACACAAGATGTTCATCCTCAAGTATTCATCTATAACGCATCCGTGTAATCCCCCATAAAAACTTAGAAACATGCCCCATACAGGTTCTTAAACATTTACATCACTTTTGTACAGGTTAAATAATCAACCTGACGAAAGGAGAATAAGCAATGTTTACAGTAACTAAACGAAGATTCAAAGAAGCCCTCAAACTTCTTTTGTGTTTCGCCTGTCCGTTGGCGCTTCTGCTTGCAGGATGCAGTGATCAGAATCCGGTATGGGTCGGGTCTGAATCGCAGGCTGAAAAGAATTTGAACCCTGAAGCTGTTTCAGGAGAGACCGAATCCACATCCGAAGGGAAGTTACCGACTGAAGCCGGCTCTGTTGAAGTCGCTGAATCCTCGGGAAGGGCGGGCAATTACGCATTTACGGTTAGCGAGACCGGGAAGCTCAACTTCGGGCCCTCGCAGGTCTTGAATCTTCCCGGGGCGGAAACAAAAGTGAACGCGATGAGCATAAACAATTCAGGTTCCGTGACCGAAGGCGGCGAAATGCTTCAGGTGATGGTAAGAGATCTTGGCGGCAATTTACTTACACAACCGCTTCGACCGGTCAACGTACCGCTGAGTGTGAAATGCTATATTGACATCTACTGGTCGCAGGCTGACGGCAGAATGAAGAACACCCTCGCACCGATGATCCCTTCAAGGCCTAAAGACCTGTTCGGACATTCAAACAGGATGCAGTCGAAATGGTGGCCTCTCGTGTCTGAATTCAAGATGCTGTCAATGCCTGATGATTTCATCGCATGGGTTTACGTTGAACTCAGAGATGCAGTAAGCGGCACCGCATACTGCCGGCCCGGATATCTTGACACGGGCGGTAATCTGAGAGATGTATCGGGTGCAATGTTCACGATGAGCGTTGCTCAGGACATCAGCTACAATCTTATTCTGCATACGATCAACGGCATTACGGTTGTTGCGGCAGACGGCGGGACATCTTTGAAGAGTTTCCGGGTAACCAAAGGAACGGTGATCGAATGGAATTTCACGGAAGAGTGGACCCGGGCGCTCATACACAGTTCTTACCTTTCCTATCCGATGGTCGAACTTCAGGGGCCGGATTACACTACGGTATGTGCGATTGCAAGCGGTGATGTGCCGTCTGACTTCAGCCCGTCCGCACAGATCACATGGGACAACATGATCGATCTTTCAGATGTAAACTCGATCGAGCAGAATTTCGGCCCGAATCCGGGATTCTCGATCTACGAAATGAATCAGGATAAGAAAATAGACAGGTCTGATGCTGAGTACGTCGGCGGCAACACGATCCTCTGCATCAGCGGAAATCCTTACACTTACAATTCCGCAGTGAAGTAAGATTCATACGGAAATTGACAGCCCGGCATTTCATCCGTATGCCGGGCTTTCATCATCAGAACTCTTCAACAGAAATTATCTGAAGCGCATTGTTGTAATCAAGCTTCAGCATTGATCTGCACCTGAGGTTTCTCATCCAGTCCATGTACTTCAGCTCAATTGCTCCGTCATGATGAAGCCTCATCACGCAGTATCCGTTGTTGCCCACATCCTGCCTCATCTGCGGCCACTTCCAGAATCTCGACTTTGTCTCAAGGAATCTTACTCTTACAGGACATTTGTAATCCTCGCTGCTGCTCTGCGTATAGTAAGGATAACCTCCGTGTCCCACACAGCTTCCGATGAAAGGAAGCTTTGAGCTTCTGTCATACAATGCGCAGTAATGAACATTGCCCCAGAACCAAAGATCCACAAGCTTTTTGTCTAAGATAAGTTTTCTGAGGTCAATGTTTATGAGGTCGGTAAGATCGCTGTCGTTGTGCTCGTAAGGCTCATTTGCGCTGAACAGTATGTTGATCTGCCCTGCATTCCTGCCTTCCGTCAGCCTGTTCTCAAGCCACACTTTCAGCTTGCCGTTCTTGTACCTGCTCGCATCGTGATAGTCGGTGTCTATGCCCACCATGTTGAACTTCGTATTTCGGATGCAGAAGTAACTGCCTCTCTGTTTTTGCTTCGGATTGCTCAATCTCTTTACAAGGTACTTGAAGTAAGGAACCGAACCGGAGAACATTTCGTGGTTTGAGTTGAGCGTAAACAGGCACGTGTCGTTAAGTATCGGGTCAAGCTCCTTTATGAAGTTGTCGTCGAACTCCTTCTGCGTGCCCGAGTAGTAAACATCTCCGAGATGAACTGCATAGGGAAACTTATCCTCCTTCAACTGCTTTGCAATGTATCGGCTGTGATAATAGCCGGTGCCGAAATCACTGAACACAGCAACATCAAGCGGCTTCCCGGGTGCGGGGTCTTCAATTGTGTCAATAAAATTTTCCCCCTGCGAATATGCATGATTGTCATGGCTGTGGAAGGGATACTTGTCGGAAGGCAAGAGATACTTCGGGCCGGAGAAAATGATCCAGCCGAGAATGTCAGCGTTGGTTTCAAACTTATACCTGTCCGGGTCGATCGGAATATTTGCAAGGTCAATTCCCGGAAAGGTGAAGCCCGGAGGAAGCGGGTTGGATTTCTTCAGGTAATCGTGCCGCGTTTCGATCTCCCGCGCCGCCTGCGGCATGTTCTTCACTCTTGCATCAGCTTCGTAGATCGCCTCCCTGAGTCTCTGCATTGTAATCTTTGTATCCACCGCCCTCTGAAACCATTTCAATGTTCCTTCGGGATCTTCTTCAAACCGTTTCTTAAGTTCACCTGCGGATTCGGGATCCAGAGCAGGCATGTCCTTACTTGCCTTCTTCTTCGGCTTCTTTCTTGAGCCGGAGGCGCGCCCCGCTTTCTTTCCGGCTGCTCTCTTCCCCGGCATCGATTTGGATAATGCCGTATGTGTTTCAATTGCGGAGTTGCCTTTGAAATAGTTAAGCAGTTCATCGCCGGCTTCGCCGCCTTTTTCTTTGCTGAAGCCTTTCGCATCTCCCCAGCCTTCATACATCACGCGCATTGCATTTTCTCCGAGAAATTTCTTTATGTCCTCTTCAGAGATCCCTGCATCAAGCATGGCAAGAGTGAGGCGGATCATCTGTGAAGGAACATA
>CAZTQR010000104.1:0-8101 GCA_964615795.1 uncultured Ignavibacteriaceae bacterium | reverse complement strand
TTACGGTTACGGTGTGTTCGGCTGAATTCAGTATCAGGCCTGTTGATGAATAGATGGTCGAATCGGAAACGGTAGATGTGAATGAGATCGTCAGCGGGACAGCCGAGTTGTTCGAATTGCCGGCATAAGTGAAACTTATCTCTGCACTGTCGCGGTCGGTAAAGTCGAGTCTGCCGGAACTTACGTTCTGGCTCCTTGTTGATGAGCCGAAGTTCGTGCTTACGGAATCACCGGCAACTTCTGCCAGGAGCACTTTCCCGGTTGTCTGCGGCGATTGCGGGTCATCTCCGCAAGAAAGAGTCAGCCATGCGGAAAGTGCAAGCAATATCCGGCAGCACTTTTTGAGTGTTACAGCATTCATTCCGGTGTAATTAATTTGAAGTTCATTTCAATAACAAAGCTCTCTTAACTGATGTCACCCTACCGTCATTGAATCTCACAAGATAGATACCTGCTGAAAGTCCGCCGGCATTCCATATGATCTCTCCCGGACCGGCACTTGCAACATCATCAAAAAGTACAGCGACCTCTCTTCCGGCTATATCATGGACTGTGATCCTCAGTGCAAGTTCACCTGCGAGCGAATACATTATCCGGGTATCCGGGTTGAACGGATTCGGATAGATCTGCCAGATCGAAAAGCTCTCTGGCTCCGGAATTTCTGAACCTCCGATATATGTCAATCCTCCGTTGGTTGTCTTAAGCACTTTTCCGGACCATGCTCCGACATATCCCGTTTGAGCATTGGGAAAACTTATCTCGTAAAGATTCTCTGTCAGCGGAGTGTTTTGCACTCCCCAGGTATTGCCTGCATCGGTTGTCTTCAGCACGGTTCCATCTGAGCGGCACCCGTATCCGATATTGTCACTTGTAAAACTCAATCCCCAAACGGCTATCCCGGAATTGAAGAGGACTTCAAACCAGTTGTTTCCTCCGTCAGTTGTCTTGACTATCCTTCCGGCGTTTGTTGCATAGTATCCTGTGTTCTGATCTCTGAATACGATTGATGTAGCGGTTTCAAAGGAAGAGAATATGCCCTGCTGCAATGTCCACGTATCTCCCGAGTTCGTTGTTTTCATTATTACGGTTGATCCACCGGCGTATCCGGTATTCTCATCAAGGAACCATAGGCCGTCAAGAGCCGCAGTCACTCCTGTGTTCAATGCAGTCCAGTTGTCTCCTTTGTCAACGGTCTTAATGATCTTCCCGAAACTACCTGCAGCAAAGCCTGTGGAAGAATTTACGAATTGCAGGCCCCAGTACTGAATGAGAGTGTCAGAGTTGACCGTAACCCAGTTGATGCCGCCGTTATATGTTCTTATTATCTTGCCGTAGTTTCCGCAGATGAATACAGTGTCGGGGTGAATTATCCATACTGACATGAATCTTTGTGAAGTATAGCCTGAGTTTTGAGCGGTGTAATTCATGCCGCCGTTCGTTGTCTTATAGATATTCAGATTTGAGCCGTTGAACAAACTCGTTGTGTGATAGCCGGTATTGGAATCATAAAACCTTAATGCTGATATAGTCTGTGCAAATGAGGGATTGTGCTGAACGATCCACTGCGCCGATGACCATGATGCGCCTATAAGCAGGAACAACAAGGCTGTAAATGTGTGCTTCATAGATCTATCCTCCTGACTTTGTCAAAGCTAAGTAAATTTGCATGAGTATGATATGCAATTGCTGAAATGCTACATAGTCTGTCAATCTTACAAATGATTCCGCTATTTTTGCAGAGATCAATTATAATCATTTGGAAAGATTCTATAACCTGACGGTTCCGAAGATCGGCGAAAGAGAGAGAATTGACAAGTATATTGCCCGCTTCATTGAAAATGCGTCGAGGACAAAGGTGCAGAAGGCAATTGACCTCGGCTATGTGACTGTGAACGGCGAAGTTGTGAAGTCGAACTACCTTGTAAAGCCTGAAGACGAGATTGAGATAGAACTTGACGTGCCGGAGAAGCAGGATGTGCTTCCGGAGAACATACCGCTTGACATCAGGTATGAAGACCCGAACCTTATGGTGATAAACAAACCTCCCGGAATGGTTGTCCACCCTGCATATAAGAATTACAGCGGCACACTTGTAAATGCTATTCTTTACTATTCCGGACTTCATGACGGTTCGCTGTCCAGGTTGAACGGCTTCGAAAGGGCAGGCATTGTCCACAGGCTCGATAAGGACACATCGGGCCTCATCGTCATTGCGAAAGATGAAGTGACTCACAGGAAATTGTCGGAGCAGTTCTTTCATCATACCATTGAGCGGGAGTACAATGCGCTGGTTTGGGGAAAATTCAGGACCGCCAAAGGAACGATCGAAACGCGGCTGGGAAGAGACAAGCGTGACAGAAAAAAGGTTGCTGTACTTAAGGACGGTGATGAATCAGGCAAGATAGCGGTGACTCACTATGAGGTTATAGCGGAGTATGAGTTTCTGTCTCTCATAAAGTTGAATCTTGAAACCGGCAGAACGCATCAGATCAGGGTACACATGGCTCATAAAGGGCATCCTGTATTCGGAGACGAAACATACGGAGGCAGGGACCCGCATTCTGTAAACATGACTTCAAGGCTCAATTCAACGGCAAAGAATCTTCTTGAGATGATGCCGAGGCAGGCGCTTCATGCCAGAGTACTCGGATTTGTCCATCCCGCCTCCCGTGAGCAAATGCGGTTTGAATCAGAACTTCCGGTAGATATTCAGCAGGTCATAAACAAGCTTGAGGAAATGCAAAAACCAAACCGGAAAAATTAGGGAAACGGCCGTTCAGCGTTCGTCTTCACCCTTGTCCTTTTCCTTTTTCTGCTTATCAACATCTTTCTCCTTATCATCTGATTCATCTGTTTTACCGGAGCTGTTGTTCTGCACAGCGTCAGACCTTACCTCAGGGTGATGTATCTTTCCCCCAAGGTTTGCTGTGTAAGCCATCATTCCGTTGACTGCAAGAACCAGGGCAAACATAATGACCGCGAATGAATTTGAGATCTCCTTGGGCTTTTTGAAGATGAACATGGATAGGATTGCAAGCGCTCCGACAATGTCCATTGCTATGAAACTGTAAAGAGCAAAGTCTTCATGTTCGTCAATGTACTGCTCATCCACATCATCATAATTCCCTTCGATCATCTCCTGAGCGCCGTCTCCGGAAATGTAGACAGGTATTGTTACAATTGCAGTCAGTATCAGTACCAGCATCGCTGCCTTCTTCACATCGTCGCTCTTTTTAAGAATGCCGATGAAAAGAAGAAACATTGTAATTATGGTGCCAATTACCGGGAAGTGATTTATGATAAGGTGAAAGTGTGCCGCATTCATTTGCAAATACTCCTTTCGGAAAAGTTTTAAAAATATC
This sequence comes from uncultured Ignavibacteriaceae bacterium, assembly GCA_964615795.1. Taxonomy (GTDB): domain Bacteria; phylum Bacteroidota; class Ignavibacteria; order Tepidaquicellales; family Tepidaquicellaceae; genus JADJAH01. The sequence goes on along the minus strand of CAZTQR010000104.1, from coordinate 4,739 downwards.
GCACTGAATCACTGCTTCTGAAATACATTGCAAATTTAGAATGATGTGAATTAGAATGAAAGCAATTATGATGTCAAGTGTAGAATTCAAATCATGATCGGGAGTGTAATCTCACATAACTGATCAATGCTCAACGGCGAAACTGAATTCCGGCCGGAGGGAATTTTGTTCTGAAAATCATTTTGACTATTTTTGCCGCAAACATTTTTGTTAACAAAAAATCATTAGCGGTATCGCAGTAAAAAAGATCTTATTCTCATTTGCAGGGCTTAATGACGCCAACAGGGAAAAGGACGGAGCCATACTGACCGTCGCGGTGAATCACAGATTTGATGAGATTCACATTCTTTGGAGCGAAAGCAAGTTCTATGATTTTGAAGGTATCGGGGAGTATGTAAGATCACAGCTCACGGGCAGAGGACTTTGCACAAGCGTGGTGTTGCGGGAGCTCAAGATAAAAGATCCGACAGATCATAATGAGATCTATCCGAAGCTGCTTGCTTACCTCGAGGCAGTTCATAAGAAGAACAGACGGTACGTAGCGGCAATTTCCTCGGGCACTCCATCAATGCAGGCCTGCTGGATACTCATTGCCGAATCCGGAGCTTTTCCCCTGAAGCTTGTAAGGAGCGATGACCCGAAGTGGGGGGTGCCGGTTGTTAGGCCGGTAAAACTAAGTGCGGCCTTGCCCCGCATAGAGAAGATAGTGAAAGAGAACAAGGAGTTGAAGAAGTCAGCGCTTCCGCGGCTCAGGATCAACAGGCAAATTGCAGAGGTCCATATTGGCGAGAAAGAACTGACCCTCAGCCCGATGGAGTTTGTATATTATGTGATCTTTGCCGAGCGTGCCATGGAAGGAAAGGACTACCTCAGATTTGGCATAGCTAATGTTCCGTCAGAGTTCTTCGAGCATGTTCTGGAATATCACAGTGAATTTTTCCCCGATGCAGAATCTGCAAGAATTACGCTTGAGAAGGCTAAGTCAATTGCATGCGCCACATTCAGGGCGAATGTAACCAGAATGAATATCAAAATAAAAAAACTGTTTAAGCACGATGTTTATGCAAAGTATTTTCTCATAGAAAGTGAAGGGAAAAAGTATTCGAAGAGGTACGGTATTAACTTAGAGAAACAGCTGATCACCATCAGGTAACTTCACCTGCCGCAAGGCATTCTCACAGAAACAAAAATTCAATAATTTAAATACAAAGGAGTTCAAAATGGCTTTAGAAAGCCTTGAGATTACCTATAAAGAGTTTATCAGATTCAAAAACGAAATGCTTGCTCATAACAATCACTTTAATCTCCGAAACGATATCTGCGAGGACTTATTTCAGGACACTGTCATAGTATTTCTCGATAAGTATGACGAAAAGAGGGGCAATGCAAAGGCGTTCTTTGTTACAGTTTTTAAGAACAAGATGAGAGATTTTGTCAGGAGGGACAGATTCAGTAAGATCATTTCTGTCGTTACAATTCAGGAGGAAGCCGATGAGATCCCTGATACGGAAGAGACGGAGTTATTCGTTCCCGACGGCTTCGATTCCATTCACCATTTTATTGCCAGTTTGAAAAAAGTGCTCAGTGATGAGGAGAAGAAGTTTCTCGACACGTTGAGCAAAGTAATTACAGATGCAAGCGGCCACGGATTGATATCTGAAGTGGCGAGGGAGTTGAAAATTGAGCCGAATGAGGGCTGGAACATCTGGAGAAGGATCATTAGAAAGGCAAAGAAGCTTGCAACTGAGAGAAAGGAAGCATATGACAGGTTTGAGGAAAGCCAGCTGAGATATCTAGAATCAGTTCTACCAAAGGAATCAAGTATTAAGTTTCATTTGTCAGTCAAATCAGAAATGGCAGAACAATATATCCCCGATGAAGTATCAGAGATGTTCAAATTTAGTGAACTAAGTTTTATCTCCCCGGGCAAGATCCGCAGACTGCTGGAGATCTTCTCAAAAGAATTTTTTCCGGTCCCGCCAAAATCACCCTGAATCTGAGTATATAAGATAAAGGGGGATCCGTTACAGCAATATTTCTTCAACGTTACAGCAACGTTGCGGAAACTTATTGCACTGATGAAATCCCTAATTTTGAATCAAAACAACAAGGGAGGTTATCGAAATGAACTTCGAAAGATCGTCGTTTGCAAAAAGCGGAATGATCAGCATTGTTCAGTTCAGGACAAAGAACGCAGACAGCTTCAAATACATCTCATTGAAGGATGCAGTTTCAAAGGGCGCGATCAAGATCGAGGAAGTGGACGAAGCCGGGAGTGTAAACAATCTCAAAGTAAGCAACCCGTCTGATTATTATGTCTTCTTTTCCGACGGAGAGATCCTCATAGGCGCTAAGCAGGACAGGGTCTTGAACACATCGGTACTTATCGAACCCCGGTCCGTCACAATATTGCCGGTGAGCTGTGTGGAAGCGGGAAGATGGAGATACAAATCAAGATCATTCATGCCTTCGAAATACTACGAGCCTTCGGCAATGCGGATGCACAAAATGATGAAAGTTTCAGCATCCTTAAGGCAGGGCTTGAAGCACAGGTCCGACCAGTCGGATGTTTGGCGCAATGTGAGTGAATACGAATCGAGAAAATCGTTCAGCTCAGATACGTCAAACCTTTCTGACGTGTTCGATAGCGTGTCGCACAGCTTTGAGAAAAATATCAACGACATTTTTCCGGAGGCCGCCTGCAATGGTATGGCCATATTCATGGGCAGAGATATTGTCAGCATAGAGTCCTTCAACAGCTCCGCCGTTTATGCGGAATTTTTCCCGAGATTGTTAAGGGCTGCATATATGGACATTGACCTTTACAGAACGGGGGAGTTAAATGAAGATGATGCGGTCAGTGAACTCCTCCGTGCGATGAAAAGCGTGAAGGATGCCAAAGTCGAAGAGCATAAAGCGGTAGCGGCAGGTAAGGAATTCCGCTACCATGATGACAGTATGAGTATATTCAGGCTCAACTACGGCCAGGACGAGATACATTCGGCGGCTTTGTTCAGGCCAAGGCAATCCTGGAGAAATGTCTGAATTGAAAATGCGGAAACCTCGTATTGAATTTCGGGCAGAACATAGGGATGAAGTTTAGAGACCCGCTCAGGTGCGGCTATGAATCTGCAGTAAGGTTGATCGCTTCTGAAGACCTTAACGATAAAGAGGTTGAAGCGCTTTTGAAAGAATTGAGGAAATTCAGAAAGACAAACAGAAAGTAATTTAATCGACTGAAACTCAAACCCAAAAAGGAGAAAAAATGGAAACAGGACAGAAGGTACATCATCTCATCATTCTTGATGAGAGCGGTTCAATGAACAGCATCAGAGAGCCGATCATTGAGACATTCAATGAGATCGTATTGTCAACAAAGGAGTGCGCGAAGGACTTTCCGGAGCAGGAGCACTTCGTAACATTTGTCACATTCAATTCCAACGGGATGAAGAGCTATCTGAATTCGGCTCCGCTCCAGAGGTTTGAGATAATCACGGGAAGGAACTACAGGCCGGACGCCGCCACCCCGCTCTTCGATGCGGTGGGCAGGAGCATCTCCGGGCTCAGGGACGAACTCCGCTCTCAAAGGAAATACAAAGTGCTTGTAAGCATTCTTACCGACGGTTTCGAGAATGCATCCAGGGAATTTTCAGGAAGGGACATTGTGAACTTGCAGGAAGAGCTCAGGAAGTCCGGCAACTGGACAATCACTTACTCCGGAGCCGATCATGATGTGGAAGCCGCAGCTTCGAGCATGGACATCAGGAACTTCAGCCGGTTTGACAAGTCCGCCGCAGGGTTGGAAGAATTCAGAAACAGGGAACGAATGGCTAAGTTCAACTGGCTCAGGAAGATTAGAGAGAATGAAGATACAACGGACAACTACTACAACGGAATCAGCTGATTCCTGAAATGTCCGGTTACATTTGAGAGGGTACTGCGGAGGATTGTTATGAGACTCCGCAGGCTCTTCTCATTGAACAGGATAGAATGCGGTATTCGGTTAAAATAAATTTCAACTTTCCGCGGGTTTTGATAACTTGTTTCAAAACAGAATAAGAAAATGAACATCAAAGGCAGGATCCACGAAATTTCTGATACAAAGCAGGTTACCGATAAATTCAAGAAGCGGGATTTCGTTGTTGAGTACTCTGACAATCCGTCATTTCCGCAATACATAAAATTCGAACTTCATCAGGATAATACAGGCTTGCTGGACATGTTCAAGGTCGGCGATGAGGTTGACATCACTTTTGATCTTCGCGGAAAGCCGTGGACAAACAAGGAAGGCGTAAAGACTTACTTCAACAGTCTTGTAGTATGGAAGATTCAGATGTCTGAAGGAAATTCCGAAACTGCAAGGCAGGCGGCGGGTGATGACATGAACACGGAAGACGAAGATCTTCCGTTCTGATCTCCGTTAAGCAGGATCCGTATTTTTGAGGCAGGTGCACAAAGTGCCTGCCTTTTTCATTCCACTGTATTGCCTGCCCTTATCAATCCTTTCCGTAAACATTTTCCGGAAACCATACTTGTCCAAAACAATTTGTTCACGAATGCCAACTCCAGCGGCGATGTTAACCGCAGAATGTTAACCGCTTTCTTTTGAACGATCAAAAGAAAGCTTGGCAAAGAAAAATCGCCCGCTGCAGCATAATTGCCCGCCCGGCAAATTACTTTCAAGATCAATTGTAGAATGGCGGACGGGCCTAAAATTGCTCGCTCAGGCTACGAGAATT
>CAZTQR010000103.1:0-8218 GCA_964615795.1 uncultured Ignavibacteriaceae bacterium | reverse complement strand
GGCGAGTCCCGCAAGGCGCACAGATCACTTTTCTCCGTAAGCCCCATTGACTTTCTCAATGAGCGCTTCCGCGTCTTTGTTGAGATTGTTTTTATAAAATCTGAAGAAGAAATCGGGAACCTTCGCCGATTCCTGACGCGTGAAATAGATCTCGTCCTGTATGTCGCGAAGCCCGCGCATATCAGCACTCTTTCTCATAAAGATAACGTCATCAAGCAGAGCCGATACAGCTTCTCTCTTGTTAATTGCAGATGAATGGCCTCTGATGAGCGTTATGAAGTGGGAGTAGAACATGAACACGGAAAACATTGTAAAGAAGACGGTCAGGAAATCAGCCTGCTTCACCGCAAGCATTGCGGCCAGAGCGGCTGTGTATATCATCATGTACGCAATAAGCCACTTCTTGTACTTCTTTCTCAGGCCAATGTCCCATGATGTATTTGTGTGCTGAAAAGCCGCAACTGCAATTTCATCCGGGAGATTCTCCGAAAGTCTGACAGAGTACCAGTTCACCGGCGGACTGCCCCTGTACTTCCGCGCATATTTTATGACGTCTGCTTGCTCCGGCTTCTTCAGAGTCGTTTTCCAGGGAAGCCCGAAAAGAGTCACGTCAAACTCCTCCTTGAAAAGTGCGCCTTTGGAAGTGTTGTCCTTAAGAACGCCGGTAAGTATCTGTATTGCGATGCTCAGTACAAACGAAAAAGCGAACAGGATCAGCTTAGTAGTTTCGTCTTTTATGAATATGTAAGTGATCGGATATGCATACGAAAGCAGAAGTATGAAGAATGTAATGAATATTTCTCCCCGTTTTGCATTCCTGTATGCGGCGGATGATGCCATCAGCAGAAGCGTATGCTGTTCGTCGTTTTGAGCTGAAAGAATTCTGTGAGCCAAATTAACGCGTTATCTTAGTTATTGAAATTGTTCCTGCCGCTTCAGCTTTCTTCACCTTCATCATCTCCGCTGTCTTCATCATCGTTGTCAGAAGAATTTTCATTTTCGCCAAGCAGGGCAACCGACTGCTCCTGCGGAAGTTCCTGCACTGTCCTGAGCTTTCTTTCGATCGCCCGTGATCTTGTACCCGCTTTGTCTATGACGTTTGTGGCTTCCTGAAGCTTTTTCTTTGTCTTGTTCAGAACATCACCGAAGTATCCGAACTCCGTCTTAACCGCTCCGAGTATCTCCCACACTTCGCTCGAACGCTTTTCTATTGCAAGCGTCCTGAATCCCATCTGAAGGCTGTTCAGAAGTGCGGCAAAATTTGACGGGCCGGCAACTACAACCTTCAGCTCTCTTTGCAGATGTTCAAACAAACCCGTCCTTCTCGTGATCTCCGCATACAATCCCTCAGTCGGCACAAACATCATTGCAAAGTCTGTGGTGGCGGGTGGATTAATGTACTTCTCTCTTATGTCGCGCGCATTCTTCTTCACAGAGTTTTCAAACTGCTTCGAAGCGGCGTCAATGCCTCCGGCATTTGACGGATTGTCATAGGCCTCAAGAAGCCGCTGATAGTCCTCAACCGGAAATTTGGAATCCACCGGAAGGAGAAGAGGCTTGTCATTGCTGTCCCTCCCGGGAAGCTTTATTGCATACTCGACTCTCTCCTGGCTTCCCTCTTTCACTGCGGCATTCTTCACAAACTGCTCCGGCGAAAGTATCTGTTCAAGTATTGCACCGAGCTGTATCTCCCCGAGGTTGCCCCGTGTCTTCACATTTGCAAGCACTTTCTTAAGATCACCAACGCCCGAAGCGAGCGTCTGCATCTCTCCGAGCCCCTTGTGCACCTGCTCAAGCCGGTCGCTGATGAGCTTGAATGACTCGTTGAATCTTTTCTCCAAAGTTTCCTGGAGTTTTTCATCAACTGTCTTCCTCATCTCTTCAAGCTTCTTTGTGTTGTCATCCTGCATCATCTTAAGGCGCCCTTCAACAGTCTCACGTATCTCCCTGAGTTTTTCCTCTGCTTCTTTTCTGATGTTGTCCTGCCTCGTGATAAGGTCCTCAAATTTCTGCCTCTGAAGTTCGTTGAAGTCTCTGACATTTTTCGTAAAGCTGTCCTCAAACATACGGAGGGATGCTGACTGTTCGTTCCTGCTGTCCTTGGAAGATGCATCAACCTGTTCCTTCAGCCGGGCGGCCTTCTCATCAAATGATTTTGCGAGTTGTGCGAGCTGAGCCGAGAAGATCTCAAACTGACTCTTCTGCGCGTTTGAGAGATCCGTGACTGTGCGGGTAAGATTGTCTCCGAGTATCTTGAACGAGTTGCTCAGCTCTTCGCGGTTCTCTTTGAATGTACTGCGGCTTTCGTCCCTGCTTCTTCCGAACTCCTCGCGCATAAGCGGATCAAGGCGCGACAGGCCCGCATCAAGCTTGATAAGTTTTTCGCTCAGCTCTCCGCCTGTGCCATCCTTCTTCCGGAAGATGATCATCAGCAGGATTATCAAAGTCAGTATTATAAGTGCGGCAAGCAAAACGATCGTCAGTGTATCTGCAGACATAATTGATAATCATTGAATTTTAAGGATCTCCCGGCAAATATAACTAACACAAACCGGTAATGAGAGAAAATTCTCAGAAATGAACGGGACACGGAGTAAATGCTATCCGGTATTATAGGAAGCGGCTGTTCAATGTTGATTTTCATTTGATAAAACCGCCGCCGATCATTATCAGATGGCAGTCACTCCCGGATAAAAACCGGTATAACCATTTGTCGTACAACGCAGGTGAGCAGGCAATATGCAACGCCTGCCTGCCGGAGAATGTTCGTAATCAATTACTGCAGGCGGGAAGCGAAGGATCTTTTGATGACTGCATCCAAAGGTTTATACGCAACCGGCAATTTGCGGGACAGCCGCACTCACTCTATCACACTGAACATCTCACCTACAGGTTTCTTTTCCCTTGGCTTAATTTCAACCGCGGGCTTTCCGACGGCAACGAATGCAAAGAGCGAGTACGGCTCTTTCACTCCGAGCAGTTTGCTGAGCTCTTCCTTTGCAACCATCGGGCCGGTTTGCCAGCATGCGCCGTAACCCATGTCAACCGCGGCCAGCAGGAGATTCTCAATTGCCGCTCCGATCGTCTGTATGTCGGGATGGTTTCTCAGTTCGTTGATGTCGTCATGCGAGTAGGATGTCTGCTCAAGCACCTTGTCAATGACTGCAGTATATGGCTCCGACAGAACAGCGATCACGGCCGCTGCATTCAGAAAGATCGTCGAGAATGATTCAACAGCGTTTCTCACATTGTCCGTTACATGGTCACCGCCTTCAGGGATAATTTCGTCATACTTCTGTTTTACGGCTTCGGCCATCTTCCTCATAAGTTCCTTGTTAGTAACTGCGATGAAACTCCACGTCTCCCTTCCGCCTATGCACGGAGCGGTCCCGGCCATTCTTACCATTTCCCTGAGTTTGTCAACAGGAACTGCTTCATCCGTAAAGTGTCTGACTGATGCCCGGCGTGCCAGTACGTCTGCAAATTCCATGATAAGTAATTTGTGCCGCGGATGAATATCGCGCGGCAGTTTGATAATTCAGTTCCTGCAAAACTAATCAGTGGAAACGGCAGTCGCAGTACAGATCACAATCCCTCAAATACAAAAGGTGCTGAATCAACAAAGCTTGCGGAAGTTTCACCTGCGTAAACTTCATTCTCAGACATCTTAAGCTTCTTCACGGGCGCGCCCTCCGTGAAATTGAGTTTGCTGAAATTCACCCAAAGCACATTGGGATTCATCACGTTGTCAAAATAGTAAATGAGATTCTTCTGATCGGAAATGGTTCTCCATCTGGTGGACGAAATATTGGGTTCGTTCTCGGTTGATATTCCGAACGGTACGGAGCAGTTTCTTATCACGCTCAGAACCGAAGGAGTGGCAATTCTGATATCGTCAGTTTGCGGGATTGCTTTGATGTAATAAGACGCCCGTACAAATCTGTCGGCCGCCCTGTTCGTGCCGGGGAGCATTACGGTGCCGGGAATGCTGTTCCAGTAACTGCTGATCGCAAGCTGCTTGTCAAATGTCGGCGAGTTTGTCATCACGTTGTATTCCTTTCCGTGATGGATCACAAGCCTGCCGTCTATGTATTCGAATATTGCATTATCTCCGGTTGCATCGGAAAGAGAAAGATGTATTGTAGTGAAAATGTCTGTTCCGGGAATCTCCGAGGAAACGACAACAAAATCTTCCTTCGCAAATTCATTCACTGCCTCGCTTACGGTTGCAAAATTATCCAAAGCATACTGAAGCCATGTTGCAACGGATATTCCTTTCCTGTTGCCGTTTTTCACAAACGGAGGGTAGTTCGATTCGACAAGCCAGAGCATGTTGCCAACAAGCCCTTTCTCATTCATTCCGTCCGAAGAAGCGATGTCCCATGAGCTTGTTACAACGCTTCCGTATTTCGATCTCCACTTTACGGAGCTCGTTCCCACTTCGCCGTTGCGTTCCATGCCTCTGGGAAACACCCAGAGATTTGCGGGGATTTCGGATTGCCAGTCCATTGACCTCGCAGTCATGATGGTGCCGTTAGGGCCCTGGTAAACCACTCTCGTGCATGCGCTCGCTGCGGCCGATGCTAAGATTATGACAAGCATGACAAAGAACGAGCCTGCAATATGTTTAACTTCAGACATTTTGGATTATTTTTGATTGTTAAAGGATTTTCTTAAGTATTCACCCAAAGCGACAGCACTATGTTTTGGAGTAAGTCAGCACAACCGCACCGCTCATGTGAAAGATTCTCGTTCCCCTGAGTTTCAGTTTGAGATTGTTCTCAATTCCCGCCATCAGCGGCGTTCCCTTGCCGATCGCAACAGGATCTATAAGGAATTCATACTCGTCAATAAGTCCTGAGTTTGTAAACTGTGCAACAACACTGCCGCTTCCTAGCACAGTGATGTCCTTTCCTTCTTCACTCTTCAGCTCCTTCACTCTTTGAATTCCGTCACCGCTGATTACGGTAGTGTTTTTCCAACCTGCGCTCTTGAGCGTGTTTGACAGCACGATCTTCTCCGATTCATTCATCATCTTTGCAACAGCAGGAAACATTGCGGCGGCCGCTTCTCCCGGCCAGAAGGCGGACATCATTTCATATGTGACTCTGCCGAAGAGCAGAATGTTTTCATTCTTAAGCTTCTCTTCGGAATACCTGTTTCCTTCCTCCCCGTGTATGTGCCAGGAAGTGTCACCATCAGGGCCTTTAAAGAAACCGTTGACGGTCATGAAGCTGAAAGATCTTATTTTACGCATCCCGCTGAATTCGAATAGTCAAATGTAAGATGAAAGGTTACCGTGTAATGACAAAGTCATGAAAATTCGTGGATTTCTGCCTGCTGATTGTTTAAGCATTTGTCTTTGTCTGCTGAGATCGCTTAGCAAAAATAATCAATCCTGAGTAATCACATAAGCACCAAATAAAAATACTTTGGAATGCCGGAGTTACCGGCACAGCAGATTTTCAGATGTATGGGATTAAACCGTTCAGATCACTAAATTGTCTCAGAAAGAAATTGCACAAATTTTTCAGGATGAACATCCGAAAAGGGAAGAAACCAAAAGGCACAAATATGAGACACATCATCATCTTGATTTTTTTCTGCGCGGAGGCGATTGCACAGCACGGAGTTGGCAGTGACTGGGGCACCGAAACCGCAATTCCGAAGTTCGATCCGCTCAAGACACAGCGCGGAGTGCTTTTTAACAATATGGCTGTTTCAACTACGGGCAGGATCTTTGTGCTGACCACTGAATCAAATCCCCTGAACGGCATAATCTCGGGCAACTATCTGTACTATTCCGATGACGGCGGCTCAACATGGACCTCTCCTCTGCTGTTCACTCCCGCACAGCTTGTGATTGGAGCATCTCCGATGAAGCTTGCAATGGGGTCCGACAACATTCTGCATATTTTCTGGAGCGCAAAGAATCCGTCCGCGCTCTATTACTCAAGGTATGACCAGAATCTGAACCTTCTTGCAGATACGATACGCGTGGGAAGCCGTGTGCTCTATAACGAATTTGCGGCACATCTTACAACAGACGCCAACAACAGGCTTCATGCCATATGGCATGAAGGAAGCACGTCATCGCCGAATACAACGGAAGTCTATTACAGCCGCTCAACCAACGGCGGAACAAACTGGAGCGCCGTTCAGAGACTCAGTTCAAATGACGGAAGGCATTCAGCTTTTCCGCGGGCTCAGTTTGACGCGGCGCAAGGCGACACTCTTGCAATCGCATGGAGGGATTCCATTAACACCGGACAGCAGTGGGACATTTACATGTCTGTAACAACCAACGGCGGAGTGAACTGGAGCGCCCCTTTTCCCGCGGTTACAGGAAACAGCCTCGATTCTGATCCGGACATAATCATTGATGCGCAGAACAGAATACACCTTGCATACCATCAGTACCCGTTCGGCAATCCGTTCAACGGTGCCAACATCAGATATTCATTCTCTGACAATCTCGGTGCAAGCTGGCATAACGGTACATTTTCACAGATCTCTCAGACAGGAATGCGGTCTCACCTGATAGAGGGAAACAGATACGACCCGGTAAGAAACATACTCTGGATGGTATGGAAGGATGAAAGGGATTTCAGCGGGGGAAATGCAAAGGCTGACATAGTCATCAGCTATTCAACCAACAGAGGTGCTAGCTGGTCCATTCCTGAATTTGCAACAGACAGGGATTCCATGTCAGTCGGATTCAAGGCGGGCTCTCTGCTTCCGGGAGGCGAACTCGCTCTTAATTATGAAGTCACAACTCCTGCCAATCTCCTTCAGGTATATTTCAGAAAGAGAAGCAGTCCTGTCAGAGACAAGAATGCCTTTGTGAAGCTGTTGATTGAAGGCCGGTATGACAGTCTTGCAAACAGTATGGTCAGGGACACAATTACGATGCTGCTCAGAAGTCCTGCGGCGCCGTATAATATAACCGATTCTGCCGTATGTCTTTCAGACAGTCTCGGCAACTGCAGGTTCACCTTTGAGGGATTGGGCGGAAGCGGTCCTTACTTCGCCGTATTCAAACACCGAAATTCCGTAGATACATGGAGTGCAGTTACGCATACATTTGTGAATGACTCTCTGATTCTTGATATGACTGCCTCTTCCTCTGCGGCATACGGCGGAAATATGAAAAAGGTTGATGCGTCTCCTCTTCGATTTGCGGTTTACAGCGGAGATGTGAACAAAGACGGCTTTATAGATGCGGCCGACCTGCAGAGAATTGACAATGATGTCTTTAACTTTGCAAGCGGAAAGAATCTGCCGACGGATCTTGACGGTGATACAATTGCCGACGGCGATGACTATGCAATTGCCGATAACAATGCGCTTGGCTTTATTGGACTGATCAGGCCGTGACATGGATGTCTGTTCTTATGTACGGACATTCTATTCATTCTGCATAGTTAAGCTGTTCAATAAGAAAAGAATCAGCAGTTCTGCATCTATCTTCCTTTTTTGCGACCGGGTTTTGCCTGCGGATTGTAACTCAGGCAAAGCCCTGTCCAGTAGTCAAGCTGACTATCTAAGGTAAGTCCCGAAGGTTCAACAAACACAAATCCTTTCATAGGCCTTCCCGTGAAATCCATTTCTTTACAGCCTTTCATTTTCAATGCCTCATCATAAGCATCAGGACCGATGCGTGCCATAAGTTTGTTGTTCACCACTCCCATGCACATCTTTCCGTTAACAAGAAAGCAAAGACCGCCCATCATCCTCTTTTCTTCAAACTCCGTATTTTTCTTTCCGAGTGCAGTCCTTATGCGGCCTGCAAGCGCTTCATCAAATGCCATATATGTAGATTCAGTTTATTGAAGACCGGTCTTCCCGGTGCAGAAGAAGCACTGATCAATCCGTTACAACAGATCTCACAACAGCCGGAACAGCATTATCACAATGCTGACAACAACAAGCGAAGTATAGATCAGCTTTGTGTGTTTTGCAAGCCACTCGGGCAGGTAGATGTCGAAGTTGTGTTTACCGGAATCCGAGAACTTTCTTGCCATAAGAGTGAGCGGGCAAAACGTTTTGAAGGCAAGCAGAATGATTCCTTCCAGCAGAATCAGCCCCAGGCATATCCAGTACAATGTGCCGATCTCATTCACTATCACCGCATAGAGCATATAGAATATCACGAAGTTGAAGAACAACCACACTGCGGTATGTACCAGTTTGATCGCGATCAGTTTTTGCCGGCCTG
>CAZTQR010000102.1:0-8231 GCA_964615795.1 uncultured Ignavibacteriaceae bacterium | reverse complement strand
GGTGACTGCCCTCTCATGGATCCCGAAGTGATCGATCATGTAACAGGATACTTCCATGAGCACTATCCCGGATATGACTATGTTACAAACATCGGGTATGTAGGTGATGAGAAACGGGAGATACCTTTAGGAATGGACGTAAGAGTGTTCACTTACAAAGACCTCCTGCATATAAGCGAGATAACCGATGATCCTGAAGACCGCGAGCATGTGTCTCTGTATTTCTTCAGGACAGGGAAAGACGAATACAAGCTGAAGAACCTTCCGACTCCCGAAAAATGGAAAAGGGACTATCCTGTGAGGATCGCGCTTGATACTTCGGAAGACCTTGAGTTCATAAGGGCTTTGCACAGAGAGCTTTCAAAGAGCGGAGAAGATTTCGGACTCGCCGATATTCTCACATACCTTGATTCGCATCAGGAACTTCTGAAGATCAATTCGGAAGTGGTTCAGAAGAAGGTGACGGGAATTGACTAAACTACGTGCATGCATAACGGGATGCGGTGATATCGGCTATAAATTCGACAGGGAAAGAAGGGGCGACGGCGCGCTGACACATTTCAGGGCGATCCGGGATTCCGGACTCTTTGAACTTTGCGGCGCGGCGGACACTGATGAAGAAGTTCTGAATGAAATAAGTGACAGGCACGGAATACCTGTTTACACAGATACCGTGGAGATGTGGAATGAGACGAAACCCGATGTGATCACAATTGCAAGCAGTGACGAAACACATATTCCGTTTCTGAAGAAGGCTCTTGAATCTGGTCCGAAAGCAGTCTTCTGCGAAAAGCCGCTCGGCCTTCGCAGAGACGAAGTTACTGAGATCACGGCATTGTATGAAAAAGTGCGCGTACCGATTCAGGTAAATTACACGCGAAGATTCCTGAAGGAGTTCAGTGATATCGGGGCAATGCTTAAAAGCGGGAAGCTCGGAATCATAAACTCTGTAACATTCTATTACGGGAGGGGATTGATACATAATGCTTCCCACTACATTGACCTGGTACTCATGTATTTCGGCATGCCTGAAGAAGTTGTTACGCTTTCATCGAGGAGCGGGCTTGGAGAAACGGACTTCAGCTATTCGTTCAGGCTTGGATACAAAGGAGGTATGGAGGTCATTTTCATTGCGCTTGAGCCGTCACGTATTTCATTCGCGGAGATTGACATTGTCGGAAGCGAGGGAAGAGTGAAGTTCAACTACATGAATGAGATTGAGAAGTATGCAGTCACTTCAAACAGAAGTTTCAGCGGTTACATGATGTATGAACTTACAGAATCTGCACCGGTGAAGTTTGAAGAAGCATTGCCTGCTGCTTACCGGAACATTTACGGCGCAATTACGAGGGGAGAAGAACTGCTTTGTCCGGGAAGCGGCTCAATACAAATATTCGAAATGATAAAAAGAATAAAGGAGCAGTATAATGTCTAAGCTTGCATTGCTCGGCGGAAAGCCGGTGCGCACAAAGATATTTCCTCAGAGCAACACCATTGGCGAGGAAGAAAAGCTCGCAGTCATGAAGGTACTCGATTCGGGCAACCTTTCACAGTATGTAGGTTCATGGAATCCGGACTTTTTCGGAGGCCCCATGGTAAGGCAGTTTGAGAGCGACTGGGCCTCGGCATTCGGAGTCAGGTTCTGCATGGCAGTGAATTCAAATACTTCCGGTCTGAATGCCTGCATCGGTGCATGCGACATCGGTCCCGGTGACGAAGTGATCGTATCGCCATACACAATGACAGCGGGCGCCATAGCTCCGCTCATCTACGGCGCTGTGCCCGTCTTTGCGGATATTGAAGAAGACACTTTCTGCCTTGATCCTGAAAGCGTCAGGAGCAGGATCACACCAAGGACAAAGGCGATTCTCGTCGTTCACATCACGGGGCATCCCACTGACATGGATCCGATAATGGAAATTGCGCGTGAGCACGGGCTGAAGGTCATTGAAGACTGTGCGCAGTCACCGATGGGAACATACAAGGGAAGGTTTGTGGGAACGATTGGCGATGTAGGGATCTTCAGTCTCAACTACCACAAGCACATCCATACAGGCGAAGGCGGCATGATAGTAACCAATGACCCGGTGATAGCAGAGAAAGTTCAGCTCATACGCAATCACGGAGAGGCGGTTGTGGAAGGTAAGAAGACAAAGGACATCTGGAACACTTACGGATTCAATTACAGAATGACGGAGATGGAAGCGGCGGTCGGAACAGAGCAGTTGAAAAAGCTCCCTCACCTGCTTGATGAAAGGATAAGCAGGGCGGAGCATCTTTCCGAAATGCTTGGCAAACTGCCCGGGATCATTCCGCCGGTTGTGAAGGAAGGCTGCAGACATGTTTACTACATACAGGCATTCAGGTTTAAGAAGGACATTGCAGGTGTGAGCAGGAACATATTCATTGATGCAGTGAAGGCCGAGCTTCCTCCAATGGTCCTCCGTGAATCAACGCCGATCATCGGTTGCGGGTTTGCGCCTCCTCTTTATCTTCAGCCCATTTACCAGCAGAGACTTCATAAGTGCTCATTCAATTGTCCGAGATATGAGGGTGAAGTTTCTTACGACAGGGGAATTTGCCCGGTGACTGAAAGAATGTTCTTTGAGGAAGTATTCACTCATGAATACATGAGGCCGAGTTTCTCATGGGATGATATTAAGGATGTAACCGATGCCTATTACAAGGTTTACGAAAACATTGCAGACCTTAAGGAGTATGAAATGAAAAAAGCAGTTCCCGTCTGAATGCGAAAGCCGAAGCTTCTTGCGGCGTTTGACGATCCCGGCGGCGCGCTCGCAGTGATGCCGGTGCTGAAGGAGACTGTTGAAAGAGGCACTGCGGATGTTACTGTTTATGCGGGCGTGCACAGCATGTATCTGCTTGATGATCTGAAGCCGGTTGAGAAATTCATGATAAAGAGCGATCTCGGATATGAAGAAGCTTGCGCCATACTTGATTTGCATGATCCGGACTTTCTGCTCACGGCAACAGGCGGAGGAAGCGGTGAACAGCAATTGAGAAATGCGGCGCGCAGTAAAGCTCTCAGGAGTTACGTGATCATTGATTTCTGGAAACACTACAGCAGGAGATGGCTGTATGCAAATCATCCGGTTGAGAGCATAAGCGATACGATACTTGTAATGGACGAGTCAACAAAGACCGACATGATGAATGAAGGATTTCCCGTAGAAAGAATAAAGGTGACGGGACATCCATATCTCGATAAAATATTCAGCTCACCCGCGAGAAAGAAAAGTACAGGCGGAGATTCCGAGTTTCTTTTTCTTTCGCAACCGTCAGGAACCATTGAACTGAAGAATGAAGAAGTGCATCCCGTCACGATCGTTGCTGAAGCCGTGGATCATTTACTGACACAAAACAATAAACGGGGAAAGCTGATCGTAAAGATGCATCCGCTTGAGACTGAGGGCAAAGAACTTGCCGATGCTCTCAGGAATATTCCAAAAAGGAATCTTAAAATTGAAGCTGCTGCTAACGGACAATCTGTCGGGAGTATGCTGGACAACTGTCCCACTGTGATCGGTTACAATTCGATCGCACTGTTCGAGGCACGTGCATCAGACTGCAAAGCGATCAGTCTTGATGTAGTGCCGATGAGTGAAGCAATGCGCAAAGCCATGGCATCTGCCGGAATAATTTTTTCAAAGGCATCAAATGATGATCTCCTTGATGCGCTTAATGCCGAGGTTCCGCCTTTTGATGAACTTGCCGCACAGCACAAAGGTGCAACCGAAAGATGTCTTGATCAGATATTCTCGTCTTTGCATCAATATAAAGGAGTGAACGCATGAAGAATCCGTTTCTTACCGGAAAGAACATATATCTGTCACCGCTTACTGAAGCCGAAGTTACAGATGAATACGTATCATGGCTGAATGACAGCGAAGTTTGCAGGGACAATTCTCATGCAGTCTTTCCGAACACGAAGGAACTTACACTTCAGTATGTGCGGTCAGTTGCATCGTCAGGCAAGGAAGTTGTGATGGCAATAAAGTGGAAGAAGAACAACAGGCACATAGGCAATGTATCGCTTCAGAAGATCAACTGGGTCAACCGATCCGCTGAACTTGCCATAATCATAGGGGACAAGAACTACTGGAACAAGGGCGTCGGGACCGAGGCATACGAGCTCATGATAGGATATGCGTTCGAGAGACTGAATTTGAACAGAGTGTCGTCGGGGCAGACGCTCCGCAACAAAGGCATGATAAGCGTGTGCAGAAAGTGCGGAATGAGTGAGGAAGGTGTTTCAAGGGAATCAATGTTCAAGGAAGGGGAATATCTCGACACTGTAGCTTACGCAATACTTGCTAAAGACTATTGGATAAAGAAAAACAAGAAGAGCAGATAATGAATGACGACAGATACGGCAAGCCCGAAATGGAGGGGGTTCAGTACTGTATCAGGTGTTGTATTCCCGCAACGCAGGAGGGAGTGAAGTTTGACGAACTCGGAATCTGCCAGGCATGCCAGTCATCCGAGCAAAAGATACACATTAACTGGGTCGAGAAAGAAAAAGAGCTCCAGAAGATCCTCGATGATGCAAAGGCTAAAGCCGGGAATAATTACGACTGCATTCTTCCCATAAGCGGCGGAAAGGACAGCACATTTCAGATGCATGTGCTTACCAAAGTTTACGGCATGAAACCGCTTGCAGTGACTTTCAGCCACAACTGGTACAGCGAAACAGGCTGGTACAATCTCATGAACGCGCTTGAGAAGTTCAACGTTGACCATATCATGTTCACGCCGAGCAGAGACCTCGTGAACAGAATTGCCCGCAGGTCGCTTGATGCGATAGGGGATACATGCTGGCACTGCCATGCCGGAGTCGGGGCATTTCCTCTTCAGATCGCCGTGCGTTTCAACATCCCTCTCCTTATTTACGGAGAATCGATCGCTGAATCATCCGGAAGGTCTTCATACAAAAATCCGCTGATGAAGTTTGATGTGGACTACTTCATGCGCGTATCAACAAAGAGGAATCCGAAAGAGATGGTGTGCGATTATATATCAGAGAAGGACATGAAGCCGTTCTTCTTTCCCACAATGGAGGAGCTTGAGAAGACGGGTGTGAGGCTTCTTCATCTTGGCGATTACATTTTCTGGGATGACGAAAGGCAGATGGAATTTGTGAGGGACAATTATGCATGGAAAGAAACTGAGGTGGAAGGAACATACAAGGGATACAAGAGCGCAGAATGCATAATGCCCGGCATGCACGATTTTACCAACTATCTTAAACGGGGCTACGGGAGGGCAACATATCAGGCAAGCATTGACGTAAGGAACGGCCTGCTCTCGCGTGAAGAGGGATTTGAACTTTCGAAGCAGTATGACAAGGAAATTCCCGAATCACTCAGGTATTATCTGGAGATCACGGGAATGTCGGAAGAAGAGTTCTACCTGAAGATGAAGGAGAAGAGGCTTGACGAGATAAAGAACATCGTGCTTCCTGTTGTTCAGAAGACAAGGAAGAACAAGGAAAGAATACTCCCTTACCCCCAGCAGTTGATCGAAAGAGAAGATAACACATCAGGCAAAGGAAATGGAGACTCTGAACAAGACTAAGATCGAACGAAACATATTTCTTAGGGAGACCATAGGAAACATCATTGGTATGATGCAGAACGGGAATATCACTGCAAGGGATATTGCCGCAGAGTGCTATCAGAGGATAAAAGATCTGAATGACTACAGCAAGGTTTGGGTTGTGTTTGACGAAGAGAAACTGCTTTCGCAGGCACAGAGCGCCGGCGAAAGAATGATGTCAGGGCAAATGCCGGGACTTCTTGAAGGCATACCTGTTGGAGTCAAAGACATATTCAACACTGCAGATTTTCCCACGCAGATGGGAAGTCCTTTGTGGAAGGGATTCACGCCCGGCAACGATGCGAGAGAGGTTTATTACCTGAAGAAGGAAGGAGCTGTGATCCCGGGCAAGACCGATACTGCCGAGTTTGCAGTACACGCGATCGGCAACTGCATAAATCCTCACGACCCGCTCAGAACTCCCGGCACATCTTCAAGCGGTTCAGCTGTTGCAGTGGCTCTGGGAATGGTACCTTCATCCATCGGTACACAGACTGCGGGATCGATAGTGAGGCCGGCAAGCTTTTGCGGTGTGTACGGGTGCAAGCCTTCGTTCGGACTTCTTCCGCGAACAGGAATGCTAAAGACAACTGATTCGCTTGATACGATCGGATTCTTCACTGCATTGTATGAAGACCTGAAGAGAATGTTTGAGACGCTGAGAGTCCGCGGTGCAAACTTTCCGATGAGCAACAATGCTTTGACCGACGAACAAAGGCAGACCAAAAGGCCGGGCAAACCGTGGAGAGTCGCCTTTGTAAAGACTCACACATGGGATAATGCATATTCTCATACAAAGGAAGAAGTGCTGAAGTTTGCGGAAGCGCTTGAAGGAGACAAAGAGATCGAAGTAACAGAAGCAGAACTTCCTGAGATCATGAAAGATGCTCATGCGGTGCACGAAAAGATCTACGACAAAACGCTGTCGTACTATTTTAAGGAGGAATCCCTGAAGCCGGAAATGGTTTCTGACATCATGAATGAGATAGTTGCAAGAGGAAGCATGATAAGCGCAGAAGAGTATCACGTATATCTTGAAATGCAGAACAGAATGATCAGAGAGATGGACAGATTCCTGACGGAGTATGACATAATCGTATCGCACAGCACAGCGGGCGAAGCACCGCTCAGGGAAGAAAGGGAAAAGCCGGACCCTGCGCTGATGTGGACACTCACACACCTGCCGGTGATAAATTGCCCCGTGTTCATATCTCCCGGCGGCCTGCCTTACGGGATACAGATCGCATCAAGGAAGTACAATGATTATAAGCTGTTCAGATTCACCGACCACCTGCTTAAACGAAATCTCATACCGGCCGGCAGTAACCCATTGCCGCCACAGCCGGAAGAATAAAACTTCTTACCCACTTGGGGATCACCGACAGAGTAAAGAGCAGACTGCTGAGAAACAGCTATGTCAAGAAGCTGAATACCAGGCGCAAGGCCGGAATGCTTTACAGGCAGGGACTGGCGAAAGGCGTCCATACAAAGAAAATAGTTTTTTGGTCAACCGGCGGAATGATAATTCAAAGCCACCTCGAGGGAGTCATAGCGGCCGCACTGAAACTGCGTGGGCACAATGTGAAGATGGTCCTTTGCGACGGGCTTTACAAAGCATGCGCGAAGAGAGTTGATTTTCCGGAAGCCGGAATAGACCAATGGGCGAAATATTGCCCGTCATGCATAAGGCAGAACTCACAGCTCTTTGACCGGCTTGGTTTGGACTACGTTTACATTGGTGAGCTTGTATCTCCTACCAGAGCAGAAGAGCTGAGAAAGCAGGCAGACAAAGTGACGCTCGATAACTACAAAGAGCTCTCGTATAACGGGCTGAAAGTCGGCAATCACCTTGAGTCAGCTATGAACAGGCACACAAGAGGCGGCGGATTTGAGGGGCACGAAGATCTGCTGAGAGAATATGCATATGCAGTGCTTGTAAGCGCAGCCGCATCTGCGGAGTATATAAGAAGAGAAAAGCCCGAACGAATGTACATGTCGCACGGGATATACGCAGACTGGGGGCCTCCGCTCAGCGAAGCCCTGAAGGCCGGCATTCCGGTGATCTCATATATCTGCTGTTACCTCAATGCACATTTCTTCTTCGGAACCGTAAATGATACGCACGAAACATTCCTCAGCATCAGCGGAGAATCATGGAGCAGAATTAAGTCGGAAGACTTGAGCCAGGCATCCCGCGAGAGAGTCGAACGCTTTTTGGATCAGAGATACATGAATAAGGTCTCCCGTGACATGCACGGAATTCTGAAAAACTACAAAGGCGATCGCGGACATTTCATGCGGCATTACGGACTCGAAGAGGGCAAACCGGTTTGGGGAATAATGACTCACATCAACTGGGATGCGGCGTCTGATTATTTCCCGATGATCCATAAGGACTTTGACACATGGCTTTATGAGACTATAAAGACGATTCAGAATGTAAAGAATGTTCAGTGGCTCATTAAGATCCACCCATCCGAGATCAATGACAACCCGCTGACCGGTTGCCAGAAATTCATCGAGAAGAACTTTCCCGATCTGCCCCCGCACATTAAGGTACTGAAGATGGATGATGACATCAGTCCGCTCGACTTTTACAGCCTGCTTGACGGCGG
>CAZTQR010000101.1:0-8293 GCA_964615795.1 uncultured Ignavibacteriaceae bacterium | reverse complement strand
AATCTGCCGGCAGTTCAGTAAAATCTATCTCGGAGATCGGGAATACGATAAGGTCGTCTGCAGAATTAACCGGATTGCCTACGACGCTAACGTTGATCTCCCTGCCGTCAATGTATTCTTCAATGAGCGCGGGCTGTCTGTGCTCATCAAGTATGTATTCGATCCTATTCTTGAGTTCCGAATTGTTGTAAACCACCGACTTGTTCTCTATCCCAATGCTTGCGTCCTCGCGGCTCGGTTTGACTATCAGAGGAAATCTGTCCTTCAATCTCGAGTAGCCGTCTGACATATATTCGCTTGAATTCGAACACACATAATGTGCGGCAGTGGGTATGCCGTAAAAGTTGAGTATCTCCTTGACGCGCCACTTGTTCAGAGCAATGCCGAGAGTAAGAGCCCTTGATCCGGTGTAAGGGATCCTCAGAAGTTCAAACAAAGATGCAATGTTCATCTCCTGTGTCGGGTCGCCGTCAAGAGATTCGCAAAGATTGAATATAAGGTCGGGAGTGTCGTTCCTGAGTTCATCAATGAGTTTGTAAACGTCAAGCGCGACCGGAATGATGCGCGTATCGTGGCCGGTCGGCTCAAGCGCTCTCTGAACAGACTTGAGCTCGTCAAGAACTCCGTACTCGCTCATGTCTACCGGCTCATCAACTTTCTCAATATCCGTTACGCCGTCATCGTAGATCTTTCCTGTCGCATACTGAAGCGGATCGTTGTATATGATGTGGATCTTCATTCAGCGGCCGGCGGTTTCGGTTCTTCTCACGGCTTCATTCAGGACTGCATTGATCATTGCATCGTAATCCATTCCCGCATGCCGCGCCGCCTTCGGATAACATGAGTTGTCGGCAGGGTCAGGCAGAATTCCCGGAAGCGGGTTTACTTCAACTATGTTCGGAACATCATCTGCATCAAGCCTTACGTCAATTCTTGCCCAGTCGCGGATCCTCAACGCCCTGTAAGCATCGAGGCAAACTTTTTCGATTGCTGAATAAAGCGCGGGGGAGATCTGCGCGGGACAGCTGAATATGTCCAGCTTGTTTTCCCGCGTGTCGAAGAACCACTTAACCTCGTAAGAGTAGATCTTATTGAATCCTTCCGGCACCGAATCAAGGTTGATCTCGACTATCGGCAGAACCATTGCAGTTGAGCCGTTGCCAAGCATTGCAACCGTGAACTCCTTTCCGGGAAGAAAGTCTTCGATAATAGACTGCTGGCCGTAACATTCCCATATCCTTTCAACTTCATTCTTCAGTTCGCCGGGGCTGTTCACAACGCACGAGTTGTATATGCCCTTGGAAGAACCTTCATGAAGAGGTTTCACAAACTTGGGATAGCGGCCGTCTGCATTTTGTTCACCTCCCGTAATGAAGAATTTTGCGTTGGGAATACCGTAGTATGACAGGATCTCCTTGCATCTGGATTTGTCGTGGCAGATGCCGATTGTGATTGAATCGCTTCCCGTGAACGGAATGCCGAGAAGTTCAAGCATAGAAGGTATCTGGGATTCTCTTGAAGCCCCGCCGAAACCTTCCGCCACATTGAAGACGAATTCATGGTTAAGTTCGGAAAGCTTGCTGTATGCGTCTTTGCCTGCTTCGATAAGGTCAACTTCGTGCCCGCCGTTTTCAAGTGCGTTGCGCACGGCATCAATTGTTTCGAATGAATCCCACTCGGCGAAAGTATCATCAATTCTTTCCGGATAGTTCCTTACAAGATTCTCGTCAATGTATTTGGCGACGCGAGAACTGCTCTCGGCAAGTGCATCCTTCGGTGCGCTTCCGTTCTCTTCAGCTTCCTTCTTAATGTTGTAAGTGATGCCTATCCGCAAGTGATGAAGTTTTACGCCTCTTTAATTTTTTGCAAATATAACATTATAACTTTGTTTGTCAATAAGCCCTTAGCCGTATGCTCATTTGTTCATTCACATTGTTAATGCTTATCATCGCGCTTTTCCGGGAGCTGTGATATTTTATATCACTTACGGAAATGATTCCCGGGCAATTGAAACCTTCAGCGCGTAAACAAAAAGAGGTCTCCGGAAACTGATCCCGGAAACCTCTCAAGTCTTAATGCTCCGAAAAACTCAGACAAGATTCTTAAGGCCTTTGAGCTTGAATGCAAGCATCATGTACAGTATCCCTGAAACTATCGCAAAGGCGCCGAGCACCATGATGATCGCATTTGCAGAACTCACAACATTGAAAAAGAGCACAAGCGCAAATATCACAGATAACACGCCGCTCACGATTGAGATCCACTCGTTCTGAATTATCTTTCTCACCTTTATCGCGTAAATGATCTGAAGTATTCCCGAGATCAAAGCCCAGAATGCAATGAAATAGACTATTGAAGACAGAACAAATCCGGGTGCAAAGATGAAAAGCAAACCTATCGCAAGATAGATCAGTCCTTCGAGCACTCCTCCGAACTTTCCTTCATCCTTTGAGAAGATCGAACCGATTATCGTGAAAATTCCTCCAAGCACAGCAACTATGCCAAGATATAATAGCAATGACACGAGCACGATTCCGGGACTGAAAAGCGCAAGCAATCCCAGTACGATCAGCAGAATGCCTCTTATCAGCAGGTACCACCAATGTTTCTGTATGGCTTCGATCATAGCAGTATTGTATTAAGTTAGTGAATGTCTTCAGTGCAAATTAACAAAATTATTTCTGAGATATATGTAAAATGTTGATTTTCGGACTATCGCAATTGTGATGCCACCGGCTCCGCATTGCAGAAACACTCTCAAGGCTGAACTTCACCCATGATTTGAATTGACTGTCTGCAATCCGGCAATGCTTCGGATAGAACTCAGATCTCCGCAATGCACTTAAGTTCAATTGCGATCGGCGTCGGCAGTGACTTTATCTCCACGGTCGTTCTGCATGGCTGATTGTCCCTGAAGTACTCTGCATAGATCCTGTTGTAAACAGGAAAGTCGGCTTTCATGTTTGTGAGAAACACGGTCACATCAATCAGCTTATCCCATGATGACCCCGCTTCTTCAAGAATGTACCTGACGTTGCGGAAAACGGAATGACACTGAGTCTCGATATCGTACGAGATAATATTACCGTTGTCGTCAAGCTCAACGCCGGGAATCTTCTTCGTGCCCCTCTCTCTCGGACCCACGCCCGAAAGAAAAAGGAGATTGCCGGATCTTCTTGCATGTGGATAAAGCCCGACCGGCTCAGGAGCTCTGGATGATGTGATAATTGTGTCGTCTTTCATTGAATATACTTTATGCAAGTTAGTTAATGGATGTCCATGATGAAATTGAATTTTGCTTTGCACTGATATTTGCCCTGCGAAGCGGCAGTCATTGTGCAAACGGACACAGGCGTAACTTCATAATTCATTGAAAGCTTCATCTGC
This sequence comes from uncultured Ignavibacteriaceae bacterium, assembly GCA_964615795.1. Classification (GTDB taxonomy): domain Bacteria; phylum Bacteroidota; class Ignavibacteria; order Tepidaquicellales; family Tepidaquicellaceae; genus JADJAH01. The sequence goes on along the minus strand of CAZTQR010000101.1, from coordinate 4,906 downwards.
TCATCCTGCACAGATTGATTGAACATGCCGGGATGCATTGCAAGGCGAATTGAATATCTTGAAGTTGGAATGCAATTGGAATAATTTGAATGCATGAAGAATACAGACGGCATCGACCACAGGTCGCACATGATGAAAGCGATTGAGCTTTCGGTAAACAACATAAGGAAGGGGGGCGGGCCGTTCGGGGCAGTGATAGTGAAGGACGGTGAAGTGATAGCTCACGGTGCAAACAAGGTCACAATGAAGAATGATCCTTCGGCTCATGCCGAGATCGAGGCGATACGCGAAGCATGTGAAAAGCTCGGCACGCATGACCTCTCGGGATGCGCTATCTATTCAAGCTGTGAGCCTTGTCCAATGTGCCTTGCCGCAATTTACTGGGCCAAGCTCGACGTTCTTTACTATGCGGCCACAAAGCATGATGCCGCCGAGGCGGGATTCAGGGACGATTTCATTTATGAAGAGATCTCAGCGGAGATTCATAACAGAAGACTGACCGCCGTAAATATGCTTGCGGATGAAGCCAGAAAGGCGTTCGAAGAATGGAGATCATTTGACGGAAAGAAAGAGTACTGAACGGCCTACTCAGGAGTTTATGACATCAAGCATGCTTTTGTGTATCCTGCCGTTGGTAGCAAGGATCTCCTTCATATAAACGGAGTATTCTTCACCTCTAAAATTGCTCAGCGTTCCGCCCGCTTCTTTGAGTATCAGTGCGCCGGCGGCAACATCCCATGCATTAAGGTTGTATTCCCAGAATCCCTCAAATCTTCCGCAGGCGGTCCAGCAAAGGTCAAGAGCCGCAGAACCAAGCCTTCTGATTGGAATGTCCCTCTTGATGAACTTCCTGAAAACTCTCACAGGATCAGGCCTGAACTTGCCTGAGTTGTAGGGAAAGCCAGTTACAAGCAGTGATCTTGAAATCTCTTTGCAGACGGAAACCCGGATCTTCCTGCCGTTGAGAAATGCACCGCGGCCTTTCTCGGCGAAAAAATATTCACCCGACATCGGATTATGAACCACTCCGAGCACAATCGCGCCTGACCTTTCAACAGCAATCGAAATGCAACTGAGCGGGATTCCGTGTGCATAATTTACCGTGCCGTCAATCGGATCAATGATCCATTTATACTCACTTTTCCCGCCGAGCCCTCCTGACTCTTCGGTGAGTATGGAGTGTTCCGGAAAATTCTTTCTGATGAGCGAAATGATCTTTCTGTCAGACTTATGGTCAACTTCAGTCACGAGATTTGAGACTACGCCCTTGCTGGAAATCCCGTACCTCTTGCCGAAGTGCTTCAGCAGTATCTTTCCGGACTCAACTGCGGCTTCGTTGAGTATTCTTTTGATAAGTCCGGCCTCTTTCAAAGCTTCAGTTTCAGATTATCATAGCCAAGCTCAATGCCCTTGGGCAATGCGGCGTTTATGCGGTCATGAAGAAGATCGTGAGTGACATGTGTGAGATAGGTCATTTTAGGTTTTACGGACAGTGCCACTTCCACTGCCTCCTGCAGACTGAAATGCGTCGGGTGCGGCCGGATCCTCAAAGCATTCAGCACCAGCGCTTTCAGCCCTGTCAGTTTCTTCATCTCTTCGGGAGCAATTGCACTGCTGTCTGTAATGTATGCGAAATCATTGATGCGGAATCCGAAGATCTTGATATTCCCGTGACTGACTTTTATGGGAACCACTTCAACATTGCCTATCATGAACGGCCTGTTCTGAATCTCATTGAACCTGACCAGTGGGACGGACTTGTGCCTGATAAGCTCTTCATCCATCACATACCGGAATGTGATCTTGAGTTCCTTCATGGTTGACTTTCCCGCGTAGAGGTCTATGAACTTATTATGCCGTTGGGTGTACTGCCGCAGGTCATCCATTCCGAAAATGTGATCTACATGATGGTGTGTGTAAAGCACGGCGTCAATGTCAGTTATCCTGTTTGCAAGCATCTGCTGACGGAAATCAACCGATGTGTCAATGAGGATCTTCTTGCCTTCCACCTCTATATAGGCGGATGTGCGGAGGCGCTTGTCTTTCGGATTCCTTGAAGTGCACGTCTCGCAGGTGCAGCCGATCACCGGCACGCCCTGTGACGTTCCCGTTCCAAGCAGAATCACTTTCATCGCAAGGCAGGAAATGTATTCTTGAACAGTGTCAGAATTCCAACCCCTCTTTCTCTACAAGCTCTCTCACGTTTGGCTTAAGGTAGATTCCTTCCACCCCGATCTCCGAAATGTTCTTTGCAAGTATTCCGATCTTCCTGTCCTGTTCAAGATTCTTGTTGAGCAGAAAGATCCTCTGATCCCTCAGCAGGCAGAATCCGCCTTTGAAAGTGCCTTTCTCGACTCTCACTTCGTATCCGAGTTTGCTGAGCACTTCGGTAAGGTCTTCGATCAGCATTTCTTTCTTCTCATCAGGTTTGGCCTTTGCGTTTTTCCTTATGACTCTCGACATCAGTATCCTTATTATTTATTCAGATCAGTGTTCCTTCAATACAAGGTCATCCTCTTCATGGAAGATGTATTTGTATCCGTGTGTTTCCTTTGAGACTTCATCAAGCTTCTCAAGCTGTTCCTTTGTCTTTTGCAGAGGCCTGAAGATCGAAAGCCAGATTATCGTGTAATAACTCATCACTGCAATCCACGGAACGCCGCGGAGAAATCCGATGCGTGCGCCGAAAAGTTCAAGTAGCTTGTCGTGGTTTGCAGGACGCTCATTAAAAAGAGTTATGAACTTCAAATCAATATAGGATGTGTAAAGCTCCACAGGCACAAACACGAAGAAAAGAAGATAGCACATGAGCAGCCACGGGTGTTCGCGCAGGTTGATCCTGTTTGTTCGCGCGAAAACAATCGCAGCAAAAAGCACCACCACATAAGCGCACATGATCATGATCGATGCGTCGGAGATCATCTTGAAGATCTGATTTTCCTCGTCGGGCGGAATGCTTGTGCGGAAGTTGAACTCGTCATAATTCAGCAACTGATTCCCGATGAAGAACCTGACGTTGATGCCGCCCAGCCAGAAGAAAGAGGCAGTGACAAGTATGAACAGCGAAGTCTTTGCGGTTTTGTTTAGTGTGATCATCTGAAATTCAATTGCTGTTATTCGGAGCGTTGCCTGCCGGTACTGCCGTAGTAATATTAATCTGCATCACCTGCCGCTTTGCCTTTTGGCTTAAACGAAAGCCTTATGCCCGGAGGAAAAGTGAACACAACGCTGACCGTGTCGAGCACAAACTCGCCGATGTTCAGTTTTTCCGTAATGTCCTGAGCTTTGAATAAGGCTCTGAGCAGGGTGTTTAGAGCCTGTTTTTCTTCTGTTTCTGCAAACAGCTTCTCCCACTCTTCGTCCGGCACATCCCTGTCAAACCTGAAGACTCCTGCTATCTCCGGCGGAATCCCAAGATTGACCGAAATATCGCCGGTCGTAAAACCTGACCTGTGAATGTAAGTGGCCGAGGCAAACACCTCATCCATGATCTCCTTCAGCTTGTCTGCACCCGACTCCTTTACTACATCAACGGTATCGGAGATGGATTCGGCAGTTTCCTTTATTGTCTCTATGATCTTGTCTTTCATTTCTTTGATGTGTTGGGTTGCCGCAAATTATTGTTTTTGCTCAACTGATTCAATTATGATAGGAATTATGGTCAATTCAGTTCTCTATGTGCAGTTAAGCGATCCGGTGCACACAAAGTGCATTTTACACATAAGTTAGATTTGTTACTTTGAAACTCATTTGATTATGACTGAACAAAGAATAAGAGAGACACTCTCTAAAATAACAGAGCCGGTTTCGGGCAAGAGCTTTGAAGCCGCGGGGCTGGTGAGAAACATTTCCCTCAACGGAAAGAAACTCAGCCTTACACTTGCAACTCCCGAAACGGATGACGGCATGCTTTCGAAGATCACAGAAGAAGCAAGGAAGGCATTCGAAAGCGACATCCCGGAAATTTCCGAAACGAACATCAGCTTTGTAAGAGGTGTAACCGAGCATGTAAACACGAAGAAATCGGAAGTACTTCCCGGCGTGCTGAACACGATTGCAGTGGCCTCGGGCAAAGGCGGTGTAGGCAAGTCAACTGTTGCAGTAAACCTTGCCGCATCGCTTGCAAAGGCGGGTTACAGGACGGGACTTATTGACGCCGATATTTACGGGCCTTCCATTCCGCTGATGTTTGGAGTTAAGCAAAAGCCGTTCGTTACGCAATCGGGCGGAAAGAACAAGCTTGTGCCTGTGGAGAAGTTCGGCGTGAAGCTGATGTCGATCGGGTTCCTTATGGAGGAGAACACTGCCGTAGTATGGAGAGGCCCGATGGCGTCGAGTGCGCTGAAGCAGTTCATGGGAGAAGTGATGTGGGGTGACCTCGACTTCCTTCTGTTTGACATGCCTCCCGGGACTGGCGACATTCAGCTAACATTGAGCCAGACAATTCCGCTAACAAGTGCGGTCATTGTCACCACTCCGCAGGAGATCTCGCTTGCAGACGCAAGGAAAGGGTACATAATGTTTGAGAAAGTGAGCGTGCCAACCATAGGCGTGATTGAGAACATGAGCTATTACGAAGGCGCAGACGGTAAAAGGGATTACGTATTCGGCAAGGGCGGCGGTGAGAAGATGTGCAAAGAGTTTGGAATAAAACTTCTTGGTGAGATCCCCGTTAACTCTGAGATAAGAGCCGCCGGCGATGAGGGTGTGCCGTTGCCGGATAGAAAAGGTGCGGAGAAAACTGCGGTTGTGTTTGAGAAGATAGCAAGAGAACTCGCAAAGGAGATAACGCGGTTCAATTCACAAAGAAAAGACAAACCTGAAACTGTGATCGAAATCTAGATCCGGGAATATGATCATGAGACTGAAATCAATATTGCTTTCACTTGCACTGGGCATCTTGCTG
>CAZTQR010000100.1:0-8398 GCA_964615795.1 uncultured Ignavibacteriaceae bacterium | reverse complement strand
GTGGACATGAAGAAACTCGCTGCAGACATCGGCTACACGATAGACGGCGCGGATCTCGGAAGTGTGCAGGATGAAACTTTTTCCGCTGATTCGCTAACTCTTACAATTACCGGATTCAACATTCATCCCGGCTTTGCCAAGGGCAAGATGGAGAATGCCATAAAGATAGCGGCGGCGATCATTGACAGGCTTCCGAAAGACAAAATGTCACCTGAGTCCACATCAGGCAAGGAGGGCTTTGTCAGTCCGGTAAAGATAGAGGGCGCTGTGGATTCAGTGAAGATCAAGTTCATTATCCGTGACTTCGTTACATCAAATCTCGGCATAATGGAAGAGCACATCCGTAAGATCTCGGAAGAAGTTGTATCAGCTTACAGGCAGTCCGGATTTGAGATCAGCGTTGAGAATTCTTACAGGAATCTGAAGGAAGTTCTTGATAAGGAACCCAGAATAGTAGAGTATGCAATTGAGGCTGTCCGGCGCGCAGGGCTTGAGCCGAAACTCGAATCAATCCGAGGCGGCACGGACGGATCGCGGCTTTCGTTCATGGGATTGCCGTGTCCGAATATTTTTGCAGGAGAACATGCCTTTCACTCAGTGCTCGAATGGGTGTCTGTGCAGGACATGCAGAAAGCAGTTGAGACTATTATTAACCTTTGCATGATCTGGGAAGAAAGAAGTTGAAAAAACTTTTCGTTGACAGCGACATAACATCAGCCGAGACACTTCCGTCATTCTTTTACACTGATGACGAATACTTTGAAGCGTCGAAGCAGAAGATCTTTTCGCGGAGCTGGCAGTTTGCCTGCGATTCTTCTTTTGTAAGAGTGGCAGGACAAGTTGCGCCATTCATGTTGCTGGAGGATTTTCTTGATGAGCCGGTGATATTCACACGCGATCATAACGACCGCGTAAATTGCCTTTCAAATGTCTGTACTCACAGAGGAAATCTGCTAGTTGACGGAAACTGTATTGCGCACGGCCTCAGATGCAGATATCACGGAAGGAAATTCTCGCTTGACGGCAAATTTGTCTCAATGCCGGAGTTTGAAGGAGTGAAGAATTTTCCTTCTGCCAAAGATGACCTCCCCGGGATCCCGTTTGATTCATGGGGTCCGTTCATGTTTGCATCCATTCGGCCGGTTGCGCCTCTGCAAAGCTTCATGGATGATATGTTTCGGAGGATGTCGTGGTTCGGCCTTGGCAATTTGAAGGCAGACAGTTCCCGGTCAAAGGATTACCTGGTGAGATGCCACTGGGCTCTTTATTGCGAGAATTATCTCGAAGGCTTTCATATACCTTATGTGCACAACTCATTGAATGATGAGCTTGACTACGGCAGTTATACTACTGAACTGTTCCCCTTCTCTGTGCTTCAAACGGGTTTCGGCAAAAACAGTGCCGGCACATTCAGGGATCTTCCTGCCGGATCCGGAGATAAAGGTTCGGTTTCAGCTTTTTACTACTGGATCTTCCCCAACCTCATGTTCAACTTTTATCCCTGGGGAATTTCGGTAAATGTAGTTACTCCGTTGAGAAAAGACCTTACCAGGGTTTCATTCATCAGCTATGTACTGGATGAAAGCCTGCTTGGAGAAGGAGCAGGAGCAGAGCTTGACAAAGTTGAGAGAGAAGACGAAGCGATCGTTGAAAATGTTCAGAAAGGCATAGCTTCAGGATCCTATATCAGCGGGAGGTATTCGCCTAAAAGAGAGACAGGCACTCATCACTTTCACAGGCTCATTTGCGATTTCATGAACGACTGAAAATGAAAATTCTCGCCAACAGGGCGTTTCATCTATTGTTAGTAGCATTGCAGATCTCTTTTGTTGCGGCTATTGTTTTTTCCGGACCCTTGTTCCCGTCATCCTTTGTGCTGATCACTGTATCATTTGCCGCATTGATCTTTGCCTTATGGGCTATGACTGAAATGAAGTTCAGATTCAGCATTTTTCCTGTACCTGCGGAGGGTGCAGAACTTGTAAGGACCGGTCCTTTTGCAATCGTCAGGCATCCTATGTACACATCCCTTCTCGCGTGGACGCTGTCTCTGGTGCTTGGCGAGCCGAAAGACTACAGGTTTGCACTTTGGATTCTGCTCTTTGCGGTGCTGATGATCAAGTCGGAAGCGGAGGAAAGGATACTCTCTTCAAGATTCAGCGAATACAGCGAATACAGGAGATCTACAAAGAGGATAATACCTTTTGTAGTCTGAAATGACTGACAAAAGACATTCGGTTTTACGATCTTGATAAAAATGTTTCCTCTGCTTCAATGATGCAATAAAACTATGAGCATAATTAAGAACATACTGTCAAAATTCGGCTACCAGATAGTAAAGAAACAGCCAAACCTTGAAGGCGTAAGCAGGAACAGAGCTGAGAATTTCCCGAAATGGCTTGATGAGGCAAATGCCGCAGGAAAAGATGTGAATGACTTCATCAACAGCAAAGTCGGCAATCCTACCGAACTGCTTGAGAAAATTGTTTATCCCTATTTCACCGATTCAACCGACACTGTGATTGAGGTTGGCCCCGGCACCGGCAGATTCTCAAGAGAGATCCTGAAAAAGCTTGAGTTCAGGAAGGGAAGGAAACTGTTTCTCATTGATCATTCGCAGTGGATCGTGACTTTCCTCACTCAGTATTTTGAGAAGGAAGACGATGTGGAATCAATTCAGAATGACGGACTCAGCTTTCCCGGGATCCCTGATTCCTGTGCTGACCTGATATTCAGCAACGGCGTTTTTATAGAGCTGAACCTCTCCCGGTTTTACACATATTGCAATGAGTCATACCGGACGCTTAAGCCAGGCGGTTATCTCATTTTCAATTACATAGATCTGGAATTCGATCAGGCGTGGGAGCATATGCGGAAGTTCTCGGAGAATCCAAGGTTTAGTTTTTCTTACTTCACAAGCAGTGTGATTGACAGGGTCTTTCTTGAGAAAGGATTTCGGTTGGTTAGCCGTTCATTAATAGGTAACAGCACTTATGTTGTTTACCAAAAGCCCGGTTAGTCCGGCAGAATTTCAGGTCTCGATGTTCATTCCGGAGAGTATCAGGCTGATCTCACCCGAATAGTATGACATCAGTTTGCCGTCTTCTGTTTCCAGTTTGAGACTTCCGTCGTTTCCAATATCCCTTGCGATGCCATTCTTCTCTTCACCGTCGGTGAGAAGTCTGAATCTGACCGGTTTACCAAGATGACAGCAATGGTTTCTCCATCTTTCCATAAGTTCGCGGGTATCGGAGATCAGGTCAATCCCCGAATAGAATTCATTCACGAATGAAACGATCTGATCTTCAAGATCGGATTCACTTCCGGTTTCTGCAAAGAGAGAAGTTGCTTTGTGGCGAATCTCTACGTCAAATTCCGATTCATTTACATTAAGTCCGATCCCCAGGATGATCTTCTTGACGGGACTCTTTAAATCCCTGGAATCCATCAGAAGTCCGGCTGCCTTTCGGCTGTTAAGCATGAGGTCATTCGGCCATTTTAGCGCAAGCTTTCCACTGAGGTGAGCATGTGTCTTCACTATTGATTCGAGGAGTTTCAGGGAAGTGTAGAATCCGACATTGTGAATTTCATCCACACCGATTCGAAATGATTTAACAAGCGACATGGAAACATTCTTTCCGGGAGTTGAGAACCAGACTCTGCCAAACCTTCCCTTGCCTCCTGTCTGGTTGTCCGTTATCACTAGCGTGTCTGAACCGAGGTTGCGTGCTGCGGCATATTCGTTGGTTGAACTGATTTCATCCAGCCAAATGATCTCTTTAAGAAATCCCTGTCTTACAAGCTTGTACTGTAAAATGCCTGTATCCATTGCTCTGACGCAGATCTGAATTATTCCGGTTTTGAAGGCTCGGCAACCTTGCTTCTTGTGGATCCGTCTGTGCTTTTTTCCTGTTCCTCAACCTCGATCCGCTCCTTCTTCTCTTCTGTATTCGGCGGCTGAGAGTATTTCAGGACATCCTGAACGTCCATTGAATATGTGAGAGCCATAAAGGCATCAACTCTTCCGAATCCGTGGAATTGGTCCCAACCCTTAACATCCTCTCTCGGATCACCAACCTGATCTTTGGCAGTTTCCCGAATTATCCTCTGAATGTCCCTGTAAGATCTTGAATTGTCCTGAGCAAGCAGGAGCGCGGCCAGCCCGCTCACAATTGCGGTTGACTGTGAAGTGCCGCTCCAGTAAACTTCATAATTATTGTCATCTTCGTAATCGAGTCCGTATATCTTATTACCCGGCGCAACCACTGCAATGTGGCTTCCCCAGCAGCTTCCTCCACCCCATGAGAAGCGCTTGCATCTCTGATCGTCTGTATCAGTTGCGCCTACGGCAAAGACTCCATCATATACTGCCGGATAATAATCCCTGTTGTCGCCTTTGTTCATCATCGCCGCCACCACCATTACATCATTTTCGAGAGCGTAACTGATCGCGGTCTTCAGTACTCTTGAAGGCTCGTCCCCGCCTTCGCTCATATTGATTATGTCGGCTCCGTTGTCCACTGCGTACTTAATGGATTCCGACCACCAGGAATATTCACCGCTGTTGTCGGAGTTAAGATTCTTGCAGTTCATCAGCCTGCAATTCCTGTCAATACCGGCAAACCCGATCTTATTATTTGTATTTGCACCAATAACTGTGGCTATATTTGTCCCGTGCCCGAATCCGTCGCTTGGCCTGCGGTCATTGTACGCAAAATCCCAGCCTTTAGTGTCATCAATGTAGCCGTTGTTGTCGTCATCAATTCCGTTTCCGGGAATCTCATCCATGTTGATCCATATCCTTGAACGAAGGTCAGGATGCTCATCCTGAATGCCTGAATCAAGTATTGCCACAACAACAGAATCGCTCCCCGATTCAATGTTCCAGGCGTTTATCATGTTTATGTCAGCTCCGACCTTGCCGCTTCTGCCCCCTGAAGAGCTGATGAAACCTGTGTTCATCAGATACCACTGCTTGTAAAACATCTCGTCATCCGGGATATCTGCCGTTTTCTCCTTTGTGCCTGCGGCTGTGCCAAGATAGTTAAGTTCACAATACTCGATCTCATCATTTTCCGAGAGTCTCTCTGACAGCTCCCTGATGTCCGTAATTATTCCGTCTGTTTTTCTAAGCAGATAGATTGTGTTCATTCCGAGCCGGTAGTAGGATTCCCTGTCCCCGTTGTTCAATCTAAAGACCTGCGTGACCTCGCTTATGCCGTATTCAGCTATTGCATTATCAAGCTCCTCAATGCCTGTCATGAGTGAGATCTTACCCGTGGCTTCAGATATCTTCAGTTCGGTGTGAGTCTTGACAAAGAAACTGCTTTGCGAATAACCGAAATTCACATTCTCAGTCCGGCTGTCAGTAAGAGGTAGACCGGCCAGTAACGTAACCGCTGCAACTATTAAGATTATTGATTTCATTGGTCGAATTTATCAGAAACGAAATGAGAATCCAAGACTAAGTTTGAGGCCGTCAAGGAAAATTTTTGAATCAAGAGACTGATCAATTTCGAAAGTGTTTCCTCCGGCAGTTATTATTGATGTGGAGAATTCGCTTTTCACTCTGTACTCTCCCTGCCTGAACCTCAGCTCAAACACACTGCCTATATGCTCACTGAACCTGTATCCCATACCCGTCATTGCAACAAAACCGAATCCCGGCTCTTTGGAAATCGTTTTTGTTTCGATGTTGATGATGGTCCTTTTTCTGTCTCCGAAGTAGGCGCCTACGCCGCCCCCGATGTAGATGTTAAGGTCGGGCGTAAAATTCGGAAGGTCAAAATACCCCGACAACTCCACGGGTATGACCGTGATCTCTTCCTTTATCCTTGCCCTGATCCTTGCTGTGCCGTTATCGTAGATCTCTGAAAGCTCTTCATCAAGTATGTGCGTGTATTCCACAGAGATGCCGAAAGCAATGCTGTTGTCGAAGACCCTCTTAGAAACAGATATACCGTAACCATATCCTCCTGAAAGCTCAACGGTTTGCGAGCGGTCAAATGTACTTGATGCATACGGGTCAATCTGAATGGTTGCGGAAGACACATAACTCACATACGGTGTGAATGTGAACCCTGATCCAAGGCTTTGCCCTGAGACTGTCTGCGAAACGGCTTCACCTGCAATTGCACAGACCAGAGCAAACGTGACCGAAGCGGCTTTCAGCATTTCGTGTCAGATTGATTGCATTTTAATTAGTCTTTTGGACCGTAACTTGGTATGCAAAATTTCAGAACCACCTGTTTCTGCTAATCCGTTCCCGAAAAACAAATGTCCACTCATTGCTGAGCGGACATTCGTAAATTACACTTAGCTAATGTTATGTTCAGAGGTACTTGTCACGATTGTCAACAATATCAGCTTCGTCCTGCATCTTCTGAAGCCACTCTGAGACTATTTGCTGTCTCTTGGTTGACAGGAGTTCTTTTCTGATGTCGGACGCTTTGGTTATGTAGTCCTGCTCATTGAACGGAGTCACACTGTTGAGCTTGAGGATATATACTCCGCGCAAGCCTTTTACAGGTTTGGATATTTCACCGTCCTTCATTTTGAAGAGTGCCGTAGTGACTGAAAAATCCTGCCCTATCTTCGGATCCGGCCTTGATACCGTGAAGCTGTCAATTTGCTCATACACATACTGCGGAGCAACTGTCTTCAATGACATTATGTCACCATTCTGTATCTTTGTCTCCAGGTCCTTTGCTATGTTCGTGAGAATCGCAAACTTCTTTTCGCTTATGAGCTTAGGTTTGATCACGCTTACTTTGATGGAATCAAAATTCTGAAAACCTTCCGCCTTCTTTTCAACAACCTGATATATGTACACACCTGCATTTGTCTTCATTGGTTCTGTAACGGTATTGACTTTGCTGTCAAAAAGGAAGTTGGTAAGCGTGGAATTCTTCTTATTCATCATAGGGATCTGCATGTTTCTGGTAACATCCTGCGTCGGAACAACCTGAAGATTAAGCTTTTTTGCGGTACTGTCAAAGTTCTCGCCCTTTGATACCATATCGTAAAAATCTTCAGCCTTCTTCTTTGTCAACTGCTTGCTTCTTGCGCTTGGTGTTACAAACTTGCTTAGCTGAGCCACCTTGAACTCTTTGGCTTCCTTTCCTGTGACTTTAACAACGTGAAATCCGTATTTAGTTTGGATCGGTCCAACCAGGTCTCCGACGTTTGCATTGAATACTGCATCTTCAAACTCCTTCACCATAGCGCCTTTCATGAACCAACCTAAGTCGCCGCGGTTTTGTTTGGCAGTAGGGTCAGTGGAAAATTCAACAGCAAGGTCATTGATGTTCTCGCCGTTCTTTACCCTCTCATACAGCGACTGTGCCTTTGCCTTTGCTCCGGCGGTATCGTTGTTCTGAACGTCAATCAAAATGTGCGAAGCGTTGACATATGGATCCTCAGTCTGCTTCACGTCAAGGAGCTTTATGACCTGATAACCGTCTTCACCCTTTATTACTTCCGATATTTCACCCGGAGCTGCCCTGAAAAGAAATTTTGAAACCGGCGCTTCAAAGTTGTTTGATTTCTGAAAATCCGGATTCCATGATACGCTCGAATTCTCCATAACAAGCTTGATGAGAGAAGAGTCTTCGACATTTGCTGTCTGCAGGTCCTTTCTGAATCTCTCCATCGTCTTCAGAAGCGCCGCGGAATCTTCAGCAGACGGCTGGTCAATAAACTGAACATACTTGAGTTTAACAGCTTCCTCCTGCTTGAAATCGTCCTTGTTCTTATCAAAATATTCTTTCATCTCGGCATCCGTAACTGCAAACTGCGACGAGTCTGTAACAGTGTTAAGGTCAAGAAACGCATAAGCCATGTTTGCCATCAGATTATCGTCTTTGTATTTCTGAAGTACGTCCTCCTCTGAGACAACAACACCCTGTCCAAGTATCATTTGCAGTTTCTCCGACATAAGTGTTTCCCGCAGGTAATTCTCAACCTGTGACCAGAACTGTGTGGCTTCCTTGTTCTTCATTCCAAGCGCCTGCTGATAAAACGCGGCGTTGAACACTCCCGTGGAGTCAATGAAATTTCTCTTTATCGGGTCCGGCAATGTTTCGGGACGGTTGTATATCCAGTCCAGTATTTCCTTGTCTGAGACCGTAATGCCGTACTTTTCGATCGCCTGCTTGGTGATCGCCTGCGACACAAGGCTGTTCCAGACCTGATCCCTGATGCTCGAAAGGGTTGCATCATCCACATCCTTACCGGACTGCTGTCTCATCTGATCTGCCTGCTGTTGAACGATCCTCTCAAACTCCTGGTAAGTGATCTCAGTGCCGTTAACCTTTGCGAAAGCATCGACCTGTCCTCCGAGTCCAAGGTAGTTCATACCCCATTCGAATACGATTGTGGCAAGGAATGCAATGATGAG
>CAZTQR010000099.1:0-8414 GCA_964615795.1 uncultured Ignavibacteriaceae bacterium | reverse complement strand
AAGTTCCTATTCACTTCTTCTTAAGAAATCACTCTATCCAAGTTCTTCCTATCCAAATCAATTTCCATTCGCCATTCTCATTCTTCAGCATCGCTTCGCCGCCTTCATAAATCATCCTGAAAGGTATTAACGCATATTTCATTTCTTTGTCGAATATGATTTTAAAGGCCTCCGGATATGAATATAACTGCCAATAATCCCCCCAATGGCCGTACCAAATCTTCACATATTTCTCCAGAAACTTCTTTTTCTTTTCGCTTTGCTTTGTGGATCGGGCCGGGTTCATTATGTCATCATTACCAAGTGGGACATGCTGGTTTCCAAGAAATGAATTTAACAGTTCTTCATAACTTGAAGTTAGATATAGTGGCAGTTTGCCATTGCAATTGATAGCAGGCCTGAAATTGACGATTGAATCTGTCAATGTAAATTTTCTGACAGCAAGAACATTTTCATTAGGTCCGAACTTTTCAAGAACTTCATCTGATAGTTTTCCGTTAATTCTCTTTAATAGTTTTTGACTGGTAGAGTCTGACAAGTTCTTTGTTAGATAATCAACGACATAGTTATCCGTTTCCTGTTCATCATAATATATCTTTTCAGTAAAATATATTTTGATAGCATTTTGAACGATAAGAAATTCCACATCTTCATATATATCATTTCCAAATTCAGATCCGCCCAGACTGTCAATACTGAGAGGTTTATAGAAAGCAGTAAATGCCTTATAAGTCTGACGGACAGTGTCATTAAGGCCGGAGAGCTCGGCATTAGTTATTGAAGGAATACTCTCGCTCCATTGACGAAAGAACTGTTTCAATAAGAAAGTTGAATTCATCCTGTAGGCCTGTTCAAGAAGGTGTTTTGCCGGTTGAGAATTGGCTAATTCTGTACAAAGCAAAAATAATACAAGTATAATCGGTCTCATTAACAAATGTGAGAAGTATAAAGTGAATAATGCAGTGCTGTCAGCATTTCACCTCACCCTTCCACAAAATACATATCCACCTCACCCTTGTTCTTCGCTTCGATCTTTCCCCTGGGAGTGCAGGTGAATTTGTCTTTTACGAGTCCGTATGTGCTTGAGGAAATGTTGATCTTACCGGGCTCACCGTGCTGTTCCATACGTGCGGCCATGTTCACGGCGTCGCCCCAGATGTCATATGTGAATTTCTTCAGCCCCACAACACCGGTGATGACCGGTCCTGTGTGTATGCCTACGCGGAATTCAAACGCAGGAAGATCCTGTATCTGCCTCGTCATCGCAAATCCTTTTATGAATGTAATCATGTCGAGCGCGGCTCTTACCGTCCGTACGGCATTGTCGGGCACGGGTTTTGGCAAACCGCATGCGCACACGTAAGCATCTCCTATGGTTCTGATCTTCTCAAGGCCGTGCTTGTCAACGATCTTGTCAAACGCCCTGAAACATTCATCAAGCTGAGTTACAAGCTCCTGTGCGGAGAGCGTCTCCGCTATGGCAGTGAATCCCATTATGTCGGCATACAGGATCGTAACCTCTTCATGCTTGCGGGCATAAGATCTCCCGAACTGCTTCAGCTCATCTGCAATTTCCTCCGGCAGGATATTCAGCAGAAGTGAATCGGCGCGCTTCTTCTCTTCTTTTAGATTCTCCAGATCAGTTCTTGCCTGCATCAGATCTTTGAAGCGTGAGTAAGCAAGCGAAAAAACAGAAGCGGCTCTTGCAAGCAGGTCGCGGTTCTCTGCGGAAATGTCTCCGTCTGAAACTACGCCGATCGCCCCGTGTGAAAATTTATGAAGATGATATGTCCTGTCCGGAATGTTGTCACTGTAATAACCTCTGAACGGAGCAGACCTCTCTTCGCAATATCTTACCCACTCAACGCGGTTCTCTCCCTTCATAGCGATTGATGCCTGCTCGTCTCCCGAATCAAAGAACTTCAGCATATCTCTGCCTGCACCAGTGTCTTTCAGTTCAATGGTAAAATGATCTGTAACAAGCTGAAGTTCTTCTTCATGATGTTTCTTCATAGCATACCGGCACTCGAAAGTGCTTGTATTGCCGTCCTGCACAAAGATGCTGCAGGTTTCAAGCTCGTCAAGTCCCAGCAATCCCATCTCATGACGCAGTACATCTTCTACTTCCTTCAACTCCTCCGGCTGCTGCATTGCAAGGGCTCTTGCCCTCACTCTTTCCAGTGCAGTTTCTAACTGAGCCTTCTGAGCCTGTGCTTCGGCGAGCTTGAGGTCGCTGAAACGCGCGTATGTGAGATTGAATACGGAGGCAAATCTCTCGATAAGCTGAATAGTCATATCCGGCTGCGGATCAGGGGATGCGATCCCGATGAATCCCTGCGAGAAGTATGAAATGTTCTGCACTCTGCGCGTCTGAGCAAGTCCTCCGATGAAAGGAACATTCAGAGAAGTGAGATGATGAAAATATTCTTCCAGTTCCTTTCCCTGCATGTCTATTGTGACGGACTTCTCGTGCCGTTTCCATCCTTCAAACATCTTCTTAAATGAGGCATTGTCATTCAGGTTAGCCGGGAATCCCGAACTCACCCTGCTTCCGTCTTCATCGGTGATCCAGAATTCCGCATTGCCGGAATCATCTTTGATGATCGCAATATAAAGCCGGTTCGGTGAAATGCCGAGACTGATAAGCTGACGGAACAGAACAGCGGCAGTCTCCGCAAGTTCATCACTTGAATGCATTGCGAGAGTTTTGCTTCTTACTCTTTCCAGGCCTGCTTCAATCTGTGCTTCGCGTGCATTGGCTTCAGCTCTTTGTAGATCAAGAAAGCGTTTGTATGTGAGAGTGAATACGCCTGCAAAACGTTTCATTACTTTCTTTGCCTCATCCGGAAATTCAGAATTGCGGAATGCAAACAGTCCGCCGTGTTCAAAAGTCGAATTGTGATAGTACTGCGCATCTTCCCCGGGATCGGCAACGCCTGATTCAGACTCCGGCAAAGGAAAATTTGTTTGCTTCAGAATGTCATAATAGTTGATCAGGTCGCTTCCTTTCAATACATACGAAAAGTCTTCATGATCCTGCCACGCCTTGAATGCGCCCTTAAGCAAGGGATGTATGTCCATTGATTCTTCTCCCCAGATATTCAAAACATTTCCTTTCTGTGAAATGAAAACCGTCCACAGATCTGCGCTTCTTTTCTCCGCATCAAGAATTGCGATGCCGCATCTCTGCATTTCCAGATTCAGTTTGCTGAGTTCATCGAACACAACTTTTACGGCGTCGTTGAAGTCATCCGTCTTATGCATTGCCATTGCCTTTGCGCGTACACGCTCGAGCGATGCTTCAATATTTGCCTCGCGGGCCTGCAACTCCGCCTTCTGCAGGTCAAGGAAGCGTGTGTAGGTTTGCTGAAACACTTTTCCGAACCGCTTCAGAATATTGTTGTCCTCATCCGAATACGGAATGCCTGAAAAATTTTCTATGTACAGGCCGACATTGTCAAGAAGTACAGTGGAAATTGCCAGGCCGGGACAATTGAAGTAGTATTTTTTTGCATCGTCCGGCACATCGAAGAATCTGAACAGATCCCCGTAGAATCTGTTCTTCTCTTCAAAATTCAGAAGGTTGCAAAAGAAGTCAGAACCATTCTTTCTTGCTTCAATGAAACTGTTCCAGTGCGGGGAATCAAAATAAGGGATCGTTATCCGGTAAGGAATATTATGCTCGTCTGCCAGCCATATGAGCATGTCATCCCTTGTCTTATAGTCAATAATGAAACCGGAATGCTCAACAATGATCTTCAGCTGTGCAAACTGCTCATATACAACTTTGATCACATCCCTGAGTTCTTCGCTCTTTTGCATACCCGTTGACCTGCTTCTGACTCTTTCAAGAGCGGCCTCGATCTTTGCCTCGCGGGCCTGAGCTTCCGCAAGCGCAATGTCTGAATATCTTCTGTACGAAAGACTGAACACATTTCTGAATCTCTTAAGAAGCAAGAGTTGCCCGTTGTTTATGGGACTGAATGTTGAAATGCCGATTGAGCCGTTCCCAATTGAATAGAAATAATAGTGAAGCGAAGTGAGCGCGTTAATGCGCGGATCATCCTTCTCACCGCGGCTTCTCCTGAAGTCAATCCATCCCTCAAGGTCTTTTCCTTCGAAGACTGTTTCGGAAAATGCATCGTTCGCTTTTCTGATCTCCTTAATCTGCTTTGAAATCACAGGATGAATATCGTAATATAAAGGAGTGATGCTTCTGCCGATCTCATCCGAATAGTCGTAATTGATGAAAGTGCTTTTCTCGTCGTTATGAATATTGATCATTGCATTTCGAATCTCCCCGAATCCAAGCCGCTGAAACTCAGTGTACAAGGTCTCACACACATTCAGAAGGTCTTCGGGCTTCATCATGCTCATTGCCGCGGCTCTTACTCTCTCAAGGGAAGTTTCGATGTTTGCCTCGCGTGTCTGCTCTTCAGCTTTTTTCAGATCCAGAAAGCGGCGGTACATGAGTCCGAAGACGCCGGCGAACCGCATCAGTACGCTGAGTTCTTCATCCCTTAACTTCTGCTTTGAAACGACATTGAGCGAGCCTTCGGGAAAGAAGAATATGCTGAAATGTTCTTCATCGTTGAATTCCGTTCTCTCGGGATATGAGAGAATGTTCTTCATGCTATCATAAAATTCCTTCACTTCATTATCCTTGAAACTGTAAGTGAAGTACGGCTCTTTGTTGTTCCACGCATCAAAACATTGCTTGAAGAAACTGTTTATATTCTTTGGAACAATGCCGAGAATTTTCTGTTCTGAATGCTCCCCCGTATAAGCTCTGGACCACACTTCAACCGTTTCATTCCTGCTGTCGAATAATCCGATGCCCGTTCTGACTGTTTCTATGCCCAGTAAGCCAAGCTGACGGAAGAATACATCGGAAGCCTCAACAAGTTCATCGCTCGTGTGCATAGCAACCGCCCTTGCCCTCACTCTTTCAAGCGAAGCTTCTATCATTGCTTCACGCGCCTGCGCCTCTGCCTGTTTGATGTCGTTGTATCTTTTGTAGCAGAGGTCAAATACATTTCTGAACCTCTGAAGGATCTCAAGTTGCTCTGTTCCAAGTGTACGGAATGTGGAAATGCCCAGGGCGCCGATCCCTACCGAATAGAAATAGTAGTTAAGCTTAGGTGCCTCAAAGAGTTTCTCGTCATATTTCTGCGGAAAGCTGCGGACAAATCTTTTCCAGTCATCAAGCTCATTTCCCGATATCTCAATTTCTGCAAAAGCATCTGTTGAACGCCGGAGCTTTTCGTTGAGCATCTTTATTATCGGATGCAGATGATAGGGAACTTCGGCGATCTCGCCTCCGACGTAATCGGAATACTGGTAGCCATAATAGAATTCCTTCTCATCGTTGTTGATAACGATCTGAGTATTTCTCAGAAGGTCTTCCGTAAAGCCAAGCGAACGAAGTTCCCTGAATACCGTCTCACAGACCTGAAGAAGATCTTCGGATCGCGACATGCTCATTGCAACTGCCCTCACCCGCTCCAGTGCGGCTTCAATTTGCGCTTCGCGTGCCTGATCAAGTGCTGTCTGAATGTCTGTGAACCGGCGGTAAGCGAGTTCAAAAACATTTCGAAAACGCTTGAAGAGTCCGACCTCATTTTCATTAAGAGGATGGTATGTTGAGAAGCCAAGCGCTCCTGTGCCAAGCGAGTAGAAATAAAAATTCAGTGAATCTGAATTCCTCAGATGCTCGTCAACATACTGTCCGGCATTCTTCTGGTATTCGAGATATTCTTTTATCTTGGCATTGTCGAAAGAAGTGGTAAAAAACTCATCCGGTCCGTCAAGCATTTTATGAGCAAAGGCTGACACATCCGGCTGTGCATCGTAGTCAACCTCATAGATGCTGGTAGCGTCATCAAGAAGAAAGTAAACGAAATTTACGTATGTATGTTCGCTTTCGTTAAAGACAGCGGTTTGCACATTGCGGATATTCCTGATGCCGAAACCGGTAAGCTGTCTGGAGATCATGCGGCACACATCAAGCATGTCCTCTGGTTGTTTCATATTCATTGCCACCGTACGGACGCTGTCGAGGGCATGTTCGATCTGCAGTTCAAGGGATTTTTCCTGAAGTTCCGCATCGATCCTGTTCAGCAGATCGGAGACTTTGGAGAACTCCCCGGGTTTAAGGCAGTCTTTTTGCCTGATCTGATCAAGTATGTTTCTCAGTTCGTCGTTCACTGAAAATTAATTATGCCGGTGCCGGGATGCTGAAAAGGCAATTCTAGTTACTATGCTCGGCAAGATATACCATAATAAGGAGTACTGCGAGGGAATAGTTTGGGGTTTTGGGGAGAGGGGACGCGGCGAAGCCGCGTGGCTTAAGTTTGCGCCCCTTCGGGGCGCCCCGCAATCCGCAAAACTCACTCACCCCCCGCCACCACCTCCACCTTTATCCTGTCCGGATCCTCGAAAAATACAGCGTAATAGTCCTCCCCGCCCGCAAATGGATGACGGTCCCTGTACAGAACCGGTATACCCCTCGCTTCTAGCTCAGCCGTAAGCTCATCAACAAATTCCCGCGAATTGCAATGAAACGCCAGATGATTAAGCCCCGTGTTCCTTCTGTGATACTTGTTGCCGAGAAAGTTTTCTTCGGTCTGCACAAACACAATATATGTGTCTCCAAGCAGGTAACTGATGCCGCCGCTCCACTCAGCCATTATGCTGTAAGAGAACTTCTCCGTGAGAAGCCAGCTCCAGAACCGGATTGTACGCTGAAGGTCGGAAACATAGATCTCAACATGATGCAATGTTCCGTTCTCAGGATTTCCCGCACTGCTCATTTTGTTGTGGGTCCGCCCATTTCCGTGAAGACGCTGTCAACAGGCTCCCAAAGCTCTATCTTGTTTCCCTCGGGATCCATGATGTGTACAAACTTACCGTAGTCAAACGATTCTATTTCATCAACGATAATCACACCGTTCCTTCTGAGATTTTCCACAAGCCCTTCGATGTTCTGAACCCGGTAATTTATCATGAAGTCTTTCTTTGAAGGAGCAAAGTATTTTGATCCGGTCTTGAACGGGCTCCATTGAAGATAATTTATCTCATCCGGCCTGTTTGCATTTCTGAATTCGAACGAAGAGCCGTATTCATTTACGGCAAGTCCGAGATTCTCCGCATACCACTCTCTTGCCTTCTTCGGATCATCCGAAAAGAAGAAGATACCTCCGATGCCCGTAACTTTGGGCTCCGGCACGGCTTGGGTGGAGTCTTCTCCGGGAACTGCAGGTCTTTTTTCCATTACGCTGTTTGTTTTTGTTTCTGACATAAGAGAAGCAGCAGTCAGAATGATGATGAGAATTGATGAAAGTGTTTTCATGTCATTGAGTTTATTTTCAGATCTCTTTTTCTCTTTGGAGTTTCTCAACTTCCACCGGTACAACTGCAAGCAGTACACAGCCCGTTTCACTTCTTACGCCGTGACTGAATCCGGGCGGAGTATAAAGATAATCACCTACATGAAGAATGGTGTCTTCTACAGTAACCTCTCCCTGCAATATATATATCTCCTCTCCGGCCGCATGATTGTGATAAGGATAACTTGCACCGGGATCGAATTTCAGAAGTATTGTCGGAGAACGTCTGCTGTTCAGATCATAGCGAAGTGATTTAATGTAAACACCTTTGCACACAACTCCGTCTTCTTCGAGTTCTTCCCAGCCGACGGTGCCGCTTCGTTTAATGAAGCTCTCGATACTTTTCACTTTGCACACTGTTATGATTACGGGAAGTCAATATACTTATCACAACTGTCTTATTCCGTAATATATCCCTGAACTGAATTCTGCTCTAACCTATGCTTCAACAGATTGTTGTGATTTCGTCACTCCTAAATTTACATGGATTTTCAAAGAACCAATTCCAACATTGCAAAAAACAACTGCACAAATGAAATCCAAACTGTTAATACTGCTCGGTATTATTGTCTTTGCAGGGCTCACGCTGCTTCTTTCCGTATTGCTTGAAAAGACAAGGACAGTGTCCGAAGAGAAGAGGTCAAAGAAAAAGTCTGGCGAAGTAATGGAAGAAAAGATTGTGAAGAAGGCATCCGGAGCGATGGAATCAATGCAATGGATGAGCGAGATAAGGGCCTTTCCCGATCAGGACATTCCGGACGATAATTTCTACCGGGCATTCGAGTATTCAAAATCTCAGCTTCAGGAGATCAATAACCGCGACGGTTTGGGCTCGTGGAGGTCAATGGGCCCGGACAACATCGGAGGCAGAAGCCTCTGCCTCGCAGTTCACCCTGTTGATACAAACGTGATCTTCATGGGCTCTGCATCAGGAGGATTGTGGAAATCAACAACCGGCGGAACAGGCGCGGCGGCATGGACGCTTGTGAATACCGGCTTTCCGTCTTCTGCAGTAAGTTCAATAGC
>CAZTQR010000098.1:0-8436 GCA_964615795.1 uncultured Ignavibacteriaceae bacterium | reverse complement strand
TGCCAAGCGGCGTGTATTATTATGAACTCAGGGCGGAAAGTTTTTCTGAGACGAAGAGGATGTTGCTGGTGAAGTAATAGGCTGATGAGTGAGTGTCTTCAGCTTGATGCTTTCAGCTTGCATTCCCAGACCATCTTACCCTTTGTCTTTTCCGGATTCGCAAGCTTGCCCATCTTCTGCAATTCAATCAGTATCCGGATCTTCTGCTCTACAGGAAGGCCGGACAAGTGTTTTCTAAACTTGTTCTTTGAATTGTTTAGTAATCCTGAATAATTATTCTTGTCCCTCATTATTTTCTGTTTTTAAAATTGTTATAGCTGTTCGTTAAATCATGTTCTTTCAAAATACTCTGAAGCTTTGTCTCGTTGATCTGATACTCTTCAAAAAACCGTAAAGCCCTTTCCCTGTCTTTGTTCCTGTTGACCTGTAGCATAATTGCAATAAGATATTCAGGAGTAATCACTCTGACGGGAACATTGTCATAGTTGAGCACGGAAGCATTTTCGACAGCCTCATTGACAAGTTCATTATAGGCGGGTATGAATTGCACCGGTATGCCTTCTATCAGAATGTGCTCACCAAAGAAATTATAGCCCTTGCTTTCTAACCATTCAAATAACGGCTTCATGATCAGAAGTGTGTTTTCACTCTCTTCAGGCAGTATAACGAAGACATCAAGGTCATAAGTAGTAGCCGGCTCGATATAAAATATGGATCAACAGCTCCGCCAATTGCATATTCTGTTAGGATACCTTCCGATTTCATCTGATTCAGCAACAGTAATGTTTCTCTCATGATTCGTTAAATGATAAGCTTTGATCTATTTGCACATAGAAACCTCATGTGCAAACATTTGCAAAATATGCCTTACTTGCAATTGTAAATTTTTATACCGGCATAACTCCACATACCGAGTCACCTTCTGATTTCAAACTGCATCAAAACTTCCCCAACCCCTTCAACCCATCCACAACCATCAGGTTCGATGTAAGAACTTCATATGTGGTGTCGGGACTTTCGTCCCGACACTTAGCAATTTTCGTCAGGACGCCTGTCTGTTGCAGGCAGGAAAGTCCTGACGCCACAGTTGAAGTTTATTCAACATGTCATGCTTCGACAGGCTCAGCATGACGGACTTATTACATTCAACAACTCGTCTCCACTCTCCCGAGTTGGAACACACTAAATAAAAACCCCAAGCACTCTATTTCTAATTTCTAATTGCTCCTCTGAAGGTGTTTGATGTGCTCGGCAGAGAAGTTGAGGTCATAGTAAATGAATATCTGAAGTCCGGAAGTTATTCTGTGCAGTTCAGCGGAGACGATCTGCCAAGCGGGGTGTATTATTATGAACTCAGGGCAGAAGGTTTTTCGGAGACGAAGAGGATGTTATTGGTGAAGTAGAATAACCTGACCGCTGTTTTTCTTGCGATCAAAGCGGGACACAAACTGCCGGTAGCAATGTTTGTGAGATCGAATTGTATTATCCTTTGAGGTACGAAGTGTGCGTATATCATTTCAGACATCCTGCAATAATGGCAGGCTGATTTGATTACAGCATCCGGCAAGTGTACTCATAATTACATTGCAGTAAGACAGCTTCCTGCCTAAGTTTGAAACAAGGAGGGACCTAAAATGAAACACATATTTCTTCTGTTATCACTTATCCTATCAACTGCCTGTTTGCATTCACAGGAGAGCTGGATAAGAATATACTCACAGTCAGGCTGGGACATTGAAGAGTTTTACAAGATAGGCTCCCAAAATTCACAACACCGTATTCTGATCAGGCATAACTGGAATTACGGAATAGCCAGTCTTGAGAACGGTAATGTGAAGGCATACAACAGGAACAGCAATTCATGGTACCTTCCGGCAAGAGGATTTCTCAGTACAACGTGCGCTCAGTGCGTGGATCCTCCTGTAGTTTGGACCGAGTGCCGGGCAAGCGATTTTTTCATGATATCTCCTGACGACTCGAACTTCATTATCAGTTTCAGGCTAACTTTGTGCGCATCATGCCCTGATGCAACCACGTTATTCACATGGAACGGCGGCCTGAACTGGGCTAACTATTACGGGATATTCGGCGTGGGCGGAACATTCATTTCTCCAAACGGCGGCGACTTTGATCCGGCAAATGATTCAGTACTTTATTACGGTTTCTCAAACTCGGCATCCGGATATCAGCCCGCAGTATTCAAAAGCACAAACCGCGGAGCCAACTGGCAGTTGATGCAGGCCATTCCCAACCTGCGCTATACCGGGAACCATTGGGGATTTTCCGGCGAACAATCATACGGTTTCATTCTGGCCAGTCCGTTCAGTTCTGATGTTATCTTTGCCAATCACCGTGATAATCTTCTGCGCAGCACAGATGCAGGGGCTTCATTTGTTCCAACAGCTTTGCCCTCTTTGAAGGAACTTTCCTTTGACCGGACACGAAGCAGACTGCTCGGGATTGATTCTTCACATCTTTACATTTCAGGTGACAACGGCGCAAACTGGACCTCAGTACAGACTCCCGTGATGTTCAATACAGTTGAGCCGGTTCAAGGCACTGCCGATGTATTGTTCGCAGGTTCAGGCACCGGTCTCTGCAGAAGCACAAACGGCGGGCAGTCATGGCATTTGTACAACAATACATTCTCGCCGTCAAAGAAAGTGATCGGCATATGCAAAGACCCCGGCAGTGCTGATACACTGATCGTGTGTACGACTGATGCAGTGTACAAGGTTTTCCGGGACGAACTCACCGATCAGGAACTTCATGCGGAATCGAATCCCGTCGAATTTGCGCTTCATCAGAACTTTCCGAATCCGTTCAATCCTTCAACCGTGATCGGATTTGAATGTCCGTCAAAGTCACATGTAACGCTTAAGGTCTATGACGCACTCGGAAGGCAGGTCTCGGTTCTGTTTTACGGAATCGCAGAGGCCGGATACAGCGAAACGCAGTTTGATGCGGCAGATCTGAACAGCGGAATCTATTTCTGCAGAATGGAGTCAGCAGGGCAGGTTCGCACAATAAGGATGGTCGTCACAAAGTAGATCAGATCCTCTTGAAATAGGATTGAGAAAGGTATCCTGTATTCTTATAATGGCATGTCTCATACTAACTCAGGCCTGCATCTGAAAAGCAAAAGCATTCTCCGAAGCGTTTCCAGACACATCACTCTAAGCAGGGAGGAAGAATCTTATTTTCTCTCCCTCTTGACAGAAGCTAAGATCAAAAGAAAGGATCTTCTTCTCAGAGAGGGTGAAGTGTGCGACTTCTCAGCTTTCATAGTGGCAGGATGCCTCAGGGGCTATACGATTGACGGTAACGGATTCGAGCACATTCTGCAGTTTGCGCCGCCCGACTGGTGGATCACTGATATGTACAGTCTTATCACGAGGAAACCGGGCTCTCTTTTCATTGATGCTATGGAGAGAACAGATGCACTGCTCTTAAGTTATTCAGACAGGGAAAAGCTTTGCGCACATGTTCCTAAGTTCGAAAGGTTCTTCCGAATACTCGCAGAGAACTCCCTTGTTTCAAACCGCCAGAGGATCATTGACAACCTGAGCCTGACGGCAAAACAGCGATATGAAAAATTCTGCAAAGTTTATCCCACGATCTTTGCAACAATTCCCCAGAAACATGTTGCATCATACATTGGCGTAACGCCGGAGTTCCTAAGCAAGCTGAGGAGCGAGCGTAATGCGGGATCAGGGAAATGAATGGCCCTGAGGATCAGGAATTTCAAAATCAAATCATCAAAATCCTAAATGAAACAAGGAATAGTCCTCACCGTGCTGGCGATACTCATTAATACCGGCACCGCATTATCACAGCTGAAACAGCCTGACGAGCCAAAACTCCTGTTTGCATCAATCAACGTAACTGATATTGACTCCTCAGTTGCATGGTATGAAAGGATCCTCCTGCTCAAAACCGGAGACAGATCAGACTATCCTTCCCTCGGTTACAGGCAGGCCAATCTTAAGAACCCATCAATTCACATCGAACTGATTCAGTACGATTCTGTTCTGAGCAGATCATCTTTTGCAGAGAGTTACCCTGGTAAAGAGATCCCGGGCATTACAAAGCTGGGGTTTTCCGTGAATAACTTCAGGGAGTGGGTCGGACACTTGTTAATGCAGGATGCAAATTTTTCAGGAGGCATCTCTGCAGACCGCATCACGGGCAAGCCGGTTATGACTATCAGAGATCCTGACGGCAACACGATTATGATCCTTGAAGAATGAACTGTGCCGAATTTCTTAATCTAGATTATTTGCGGGCCGGTGATCAATGATTAATTTTGAACAATCAAATAAATAAAATATCACTATGACAAACAAAGTGATCCACCGGGCAGAGACCAGAGGCCATGCCGACCACGGATGGCTCAAGGCAAATCACACATTCAGCTTTGCGGGCTACCATGATCCTTCGAGGGTACACTTCGGAGTTCTAAGGGTCCTAAATGACGACACCGTTGAAGGCGGAAGAGGATTCGGTATGCATCCGCATGACAATATGGAGATCATAACCATACCTCTTGAAGGTGATCTTCAGCACAAAGACAGCATGGGAAATTCAGAGGTCATAAGGCACGGCGATGTGCAGGTTATGAGTGCGGGAACCGGAATACTGCACAGCGAAATAAATCCGAATCCGGACAAAAAGGTGAAACTCCTGCAAATATGGCTCTTCCCGAACAAAAAGAACGTTGAACCGCGGTACGGGCAGATGACGCTTGATCTCAAGGACAGGCACAACAAGCTTCAGCAGGTAGTATCTCCTGACCCTGACGATGCGGGACTTTGGATCCATCAGAATGCATGGTTTCACATCGGAAAGTTTGACAAAGGGCAGAAGCTCACTTACAATCTTAAGAGAAACGGCAACGGCGTGTATGCATTCATGATTGAGGGCAGTGCTACAATTGCCGGAGAGAATCTCAATAAGCGTGACGGCATGGGTATAACCGATGCGGCTGATTTTGAGATCATTGCCGACACGGATTGCGAAGTACTGCTGATGGATGTTCCGATGAACTGATTCGGTCACCTTCCGGCTTCCTTCGGAAGAGATACTGATAATGATCATGCTTCACAAACTGAAAAGCCCGTGGCGAGAGTTGCGGGCTTTCCTTATTGGGCATATGAACCGGAAGATCAATGGACCTGTGCCGGCACTTCGTGATTCTGAAAATTTTTTAGCACAAGAAAAATCCCGGCCATGCAAGAGCATTGCCGGGATTCCTTTTTGATCAGACATTTCCTGTCAGTTACCTACGCCATCCTTAAGATAATCCTTATACTCTTTGTAAAACTTCTGCACTTTGGGAGCAATCACCATTGAACAATATCCCTGCTCGGGATTGTTCTTGTAATAGTCCTGATGATAATCCTCCGCGTTGTAGAACTTGCTGAACTGAGTGATCTCCGTTACAATCGGATCATTCCATAATCCTGAAGCCTGTATCTCAGCCTTGACTTTTTCTGCAGTTTCTTTCTGAGCCTGATCATGGTAGAATATTGCCGAGCGGTACTGCTCACCCACATCCGCTCCCTGCCTGTTAAGTGTAGTGGGATTGTGAATGTGGAAAAATATCTCCAGCAGTTTTTCATAGCTTATCACTGACGGATCAAATGTGATCTGCACAACTTCAGCATGTCCGGTTTCTCCCCCGCAGACCTGCTTATAGGTTGGGTTTTCGATTCTTCCGCCGGAGTAACCCGATTCCACTTTTTCGACTCCCTTCAGATCTTCGAAGATTGTCTCAATGCACCAGAAGCACCCTCCGGCAAGTGTTGCTGTTTCCAATCCTGTTCCTGCTCCTTTCGTGTTTGATATTGGTTTTGACTTTACGAACTGGCCTGATTCCTGTGTACGGCTGCAAGATGTCAGCGAAAACATCAGTACAACCGCAAGAACTGATTTCAACATAGGTAATTTGAAGAAATGATTAAAGAATGTTGCACGATCTCTTAACCTTGCCGCCCCTCAATTGAGTTTCATTTCCTTCCGGGGGATGTACCCTTGGGATATTTAAAACAGGACTGCGGTGAACATCGCAGGAATCTCCTGAAGTTATGAATCTCACGCAGGAAAAGAAAAAAGCCGGGAGATAAAACTGATTCCCGGCTTTCTGAGTATTGCTGACTCTTATTACTTTACCAACAGCATTTTCTTTGTATCAACAAAGTTTCCTGCATCGATCCTGTAGAAATAAGCTCCGCTGGCAAGATTTGAACCGTTGAAGTTCACGGTATAATAACCTGCTGTCTTGAACTCATTCACAATATTTGCAACTTCTCTTCCTGACATGTCAAACAACGAGATCCTTACTTTGCTGTCAACAGGAATATCAAAACTGATCGTAGTTGAAGGATTGAAAGGATTCGGGTAGTTCTGTGACAGACTGAACTTATCCGGAATTCCTACGGAAACTTGATTGCTGAGATTGAAATACTCGAAGTTGCCGTTGAAGTCTATCTGCTTCAGGCGGTAAGAGTATCTTCCGGTTTCGAGGTTCCTGTCAGTGAAGCTGTAATTCACAGGAGAAGTTGTCGTACCGTTTCCTGCAACATTACCGACTTTTATCCATTCATTTGAATTCACCGACCTTTCGATATCGAATCCGGAGTTGTTAAGCTCTGAAGAAGTTGTCCAGTTAAGAGTTACATCCCTGCCTGTAACCTGGGAAGTAAGAGATGACAGTTCAACAGGCAATGCTATTGAGTCATACTCATAAGCGCCTATAGCCGGAGTGAACGGGCTTCTGATCTCATTAAGAATATCTCTTGTTACTCCTGCAATCGGAGTTCCTGCCAATTTCAGCGGTGATGCTGCCTGCGGCATAAGGAGATATGTTGTAGTCGGCAGTGAGTACAGCGGATCCGCGCTGATCGAGTTTGCATCCTGAGGAGGTGTAAAAGCTGTCTGCCAGTTGGCAAGTGTTGCAAACTGCACGAATGGATATGTTGAACCGGTTCTCAATCCGCCAACTCTTCCAAGAGGGTTTGTGCCGACATAATAGTCATTGTTATTTCCTCCACCTGTTCCCCAAGCATAAGCATTAGGCATTACGATAGCATAGCTGGTTGGAATTGTCATGGTGTCTGCCGTGCAATCAACGTAGATCGAGTTGTTCTTAATGGTCAGTGCTGTATCGCCTGCCGTACTTCCTACTTCAATTCCAATTGCCGGCCTTGAAGTGATTCCGACAACCTCTCCCGCCGGATCAAGATCGCCAACCATGTAAATTGAGTTATAAGCAATCAGATCACCTCGGTTTCCTGCATGTCCGATTCCTACAGCTATGTCCGGCGTTGTACCGTTCGCTCTTACATCATATATAACATTGTTTGTGATCACATTTCCTGTTGCCGGGCCAGATGCCGTAGTAGCACAAACTATTCCGGCTGCAGAGAATGTTCTTCCTTCTCTGATATTCCGGATGATATTTCCGTTTACTTTGTTATTCGTTCCCGTTGTCGTTGTAGAAGTTCCAATTGACCAGCTCTCCGAACCTACTCCGATCCCGACTCTGTCAGCTCCTGCAGTAGTGTTTGTTGAAGGACCGCCAACGTACTTTACAGTATTGTATTCAATGTTGCAGTTGTTCTGAAACTGAACATAAATTCCTGCCTTACCTATCGCTCCGCCGTCGTATGCATCAGAACCGATGATATTGCTGTCTATCCTGTTGTTCTGATTCAGGTTTGTAGCTCCTCCTCCGCAAATGCTCACGCCATATCTTGCACGGTACATGATATTATTCAGAATCGTGTTGTTGTTGTTATTCCTGCCCTGGCTTGAGGCAGAAATCGTTGTACCTGACAGAACTACGCAGAACGATACGTTTGAGGATGAACCAACACTGACGCCTGTTGTGATTGTGCAGTTTCTGATGAGATTGTTCTGGGCTCCGGCAGAGTCTGTAACAGCTCCCGCTCCGTGAGATATCCAGATTGCCGCCGATGATGCTGCATTGCCTGTATTCTGGATTGCCAGATTCCTGAAGTTTGCAAGACCGATCCTGCCGTCAATTGTAACATTGTCTGCACCGGCAAGTCTTATTACGGCGCCTGTTATGTTACCCTGAATTATTCTTGCACCGCCAACGGGCTTCATAACAACAGAAGTGTAATTTGCACTTCCGCTCCCGCTTGCATTGAGCACTGCAGTAACTGTTTCAATAGTGTTTCCAACGACATCAATGGTAATGGCCCCTGTATGTGTGCCTGCATTAATTGCATCGAATGCGTCTTTAAGAGTCGGATAAGATCCGGCACCCGGATTTACGACTATGTTCTGTGCATTCAGGCTTCCCGTAAACAAAATGAGTACGAAAAGCAGTTTGTAAAAATGAGTCAGCATAACGATAATTGATTGATTTTAGGTTAAGTGAATGTGCGGGAAAAATATGAAAAATATTCC
>CAZTQR010000097.1:0-8616 GCA_964615795.1 uncultured Ignavibacteriaceae bacterium | reverse complement strand
GAACTCATGCATAAGAAGGTGCGCACAGAACTCTGGGGATATTCAAAGGACGAGTTGCTGAGCAATGAAGAACTCATCGGGGAGAAATACCGGGGAATCCGCCCGGCACCCGGTTATCCCGCCTGTCCGGACCACACGGAAAAGATCACACTGTTCAAAATGCTTGATGCGGAGAATAACACGGGTATAAAACTGACCGAAAGCATGGCAATGTATCCGGCAGCATCAGTCAGCGGATTATATTTCGCTCACAGGGAATCGAGGTATTTCGGCGTTCAGAAGATCGCAAAAGACCAGGTTGAAGACTATGCGGCACGTAAGGGCATCACCGTTGAAGCCGCAGAAAAGTGGTTAGCCGCCAATCTCGGTTATTGATCTTAAAGCGCGCAAAAGATATGTACCGGTTCAAGCGAACTGACTGCAGATTGCACCGGAACAGGATCAGCTTCTTTGTTCATTCAAAGAAACTAACCTTTCCGTTGTCAAGATTGTACAGACCGCCGATTAAGTCTATTTCACTGTTTGCTTCCATCTCTTTCAGTATCTGGCTGTTTGCTCTGATATTGTCTATCGTCAGTCTGACATTCTCGTCTGTTACCTTTGCCACATATTCCTTGTTCTTTGCATTCTTCTCCCCTGCAAAATCTGAAACCGAGTCAACGGCAGGACGGATCTTTGACAGCAATTCAGTTATGTTCCCGAGTTTTACATCATCAATTGCGGATTTCACCGCTCCGCAGTTCGTATGTCCGAGTACTACAATGAGCTTTGAACCCGAAACCTTGCATGCGTACTCCATGCTTGCGAGAATGTCTGTATTGGCTATGTTTCCGGCCACGCGGGCTACGAACACATCTCCAATACTGAGATCGAAAATTGTCTCAACCGGCACTCTCGAATCAAGGCAAGAGAGTATCACCGCGGCCGGGTATTGCGCATTTTCAGACTTCACTATCTGGCTTGTATAATCTACCTGCCTGATGAGGCCTGATGAGAACCTTTCGTTTCCTTTCTTAAGAGAATCCAGTATCTGTCGTGGCGACATTGATGCCTGCAGGTCATGCGTTATCACATCCGTCCTGACGGTCGGTGCTTCTTTCTCTTCTGTACATGATGAAAACAGAACGGCAAGCAGAATTGCAAAATGGCGAATGTTCTTCATGGTCTTTAATTTTTGGCCATATTAAACAAAGCCAGTTCCAAAGACCATACAATTCACAGCGGCAGTCAGCAATTTTAAGCGCTCCGCCGTGCAGGAAGTCGCGGCACTTGTCAAAGTTCCCGTCCTCTCATTGCTGTTTTTCAATTTCCGGCTGAAGAACCTAATTTGCATTTTTCAGGAACTTTTTCAGACTCAATTCACATTCTTTCAGCATTGAAAATCAAAAGATATCGATGAAAATAATTTGTGTTCTGTTTTTTGTTCTATCCATTCAGTCAGTTGCTACCTCTCAGGAAACAAGCAGTATTACAGGCAGGGTAACGGAAGAATCAACGGGGCTTCCGCTGAGGCGTGTTACGATAGGCGTCCTTCAGGGTGAAACACTCGTTGCAGGAGGAAAGACGATGCCGGACGGATTCTTCACAATAACCGATGTACCTGTCGGAGAATACACAGTCCGGTTCAATCTTGTGGGATACAATACTCTCCTGCTTGACAATGTTGTCGTGGTCTCCGGCGAACCGACAGACATGCGCGTTCAGCTCTCCATAGTCAGCACGGAAGAAATATCTGTCGAGGAAAACCGTTTCGTGAGGCCAAATGACATCGCAAATTCCATCAAGTCCTTAAGATATGAGGAGATCAGAAGAAGCCCCGGCGGCTTTGAAGATATCGGCAGGGTACTGCAGACACTTCCCGGAGTTTCGTTTGTCAACAACGGAAGGAATGACCTCATAGTAAGAGGCGGTGCTCCTACGGAGAACTTATTTGTTGTTGACAACACAACCGTTCCGAACATCAATCACTTCGGTTCGCAGGGATCCACCGGTGGCCCTGTCAGCATCATCGAGCTCGACTTTGTGAATGAAGTTGACTTTATCAGCGGGGCGTTTCCCGCAAAGTACGGAGACAAGCTCTCTTCCGTTCTTGATATAAGACTGCGTGACGGCAACAGAAACACTTTCCTCGCGGACATTAATCTGAGCGCCACCGGATTAGGTGCTGTGCTTGAAGGCCCGATTGGCTCAAAGAAGAAAGGTTCGTGGCTGTTTTCGGCAAACCGCAGCTACCTCGATCTCATATTCAATGCGGCAGGCTTCGGATTTGTGCCCGAATACACATCGGCTCAGCTTAAGGCAGTTTACGATTTCAGCGACAAGAACTCCCTTACCGTTAACCTTTGGGGGAACCTTGACAAAGTAAGGTTCAACAACGATGACGAGGAAGACAGGAAGGACAATGAGAACATTTTGCAGAATAATCAGAACGGATATGTGAACAGTTATGAGTTTAAATCCGTGCTCTCGCCAAACTCTGTTCTGAAGTTAAACCTCGGCAGGACCTACACGAAGTTTGACTATTCCGGCCGCGACTCGCTCTTTACTGAGGTCTTCTCCAACAATACTACCGAAGGCAACACTACAATGAAGGCGGAGTATCTTGTTTTCCCTTCGGGTTCAACTCAGATCGAAACCGGTGCAGGCTGGACATTTGTCAACTCGAACTCTGACATACTAAGGGTTGCGGATACAACATACTTTGTGGATGATCAGACAGGCAGCAGATATGTTCTTCCCGATCTTGACATAAACACAGACCTTCAGCCCGGAAAAGCTTTTGCTTACGCTCAGCTTTCACAGGTATTTCTGAGTAACTTCCGTCTGAACATCGGAGCAAGGTATGACTATTTTTCCGAGATAAGCAATAAGAACTATTTCTCACCGAGAGCCTCCGTTGTCTATAATGCATCGCCTAAGCTGAACTTCAGCCTGGGATACGGGATTTTCTACCAGTCACCTTCACTCGTATGGCTTGCAGGATATGAGCAGAACAAGTCACTGAATGAGATCCGGTCTGACCAGTATGTAGCCGGAGTTGAGTACCTCTTTTCGGCTGACTGGCGCGTTACGCTGGAAGGTTATTACAAAGATTATTCCGATTATCCTGCCAGCACTATAAGGCCGTTCATTGTGCTTTCAAACACGGGAGGGGATTTTGAGCAGACGCAGGACTTCGGTATCGAGCCGCTTGTTTCAAAAGGCACAGGCTACTCAAAAGGTATTGAGCTTTACATTCAGAAAGCGCTTACCACCAACTATTACGGGCTGATCAACCTCTCACTGTTTGATGCGAAGTACAAAGCTCTTGACGGTGTGGAGCGGAACAGCAGTTTCAACAACAGGTTCATTTTCACAATTCTCGGAGGCTATAAGCCGGGTAAAGAATGGGAGATCTCCGGAAAATTCAGATATATAGGAGGAAGGCCGTTTACTCCCATAAATCCTGTTGACGGCACTCAGCTCGTCAGCCGTTACAATTCCGAGTATCTGCCTGACTTCAACAGTCTCGATCTCAGGGTTGACAAACGCTGGAATTTTTCGGGCTGGACACTCATAACATATCTTGATGTTCAGAATGTTTACGGCAGGAAGAATATTTCCGGTTATCAATGGAACAAGTACACAAATCAGATCGAAGCAAACGAAAGCATCGGAGTGCTTCCTACAATAGGGATCAATGCTATCTTCTGATATAAGTTTGCAGAGTAGCCGTTAAGCAGTCTCTGCCATGTTGGTTAAATCTGATTGAAAAAAAAATCCTCAAAGGGCCGAATATGTTTGCAGTGCTCTACAAATTCCGGGTCATAAAAGGGAAAGAAGATGACTTTCTAAGGAGCTGGAAAGCGCTGACCGAAATGCTAATTCAGTATGAGGGCGGCCTAGGATCAAGGCTTCACAAAACAAAGGAACCCGGCGAGTACATAGCCTATGCGCGCTGGCCGGATCGCAGTATCTGGGCTCAACAGCCGAAGCACAATCTCCCGCCGGAAGCAGAAACTGCAAGAACAGTTATGAGGAATGCCTGTGAAGATATCTCCACTTTGTTCGAACTTGAGATTGTGGAAGACCTTCTTGTAAGATGACAAGTATTGCCGGCTTGCAATGAAAGCAGGATCCGTTCATCCGCAACTGAAGAGCATCTGCCACGAATGCACGAATGAATGAGATCAATTGTGCATTCCAATGAAGTCAATACAGCGGAAAAAGTTATTCGTGTATTCGTGGCTAAATGCTCTTCTCTTGAGTTGATGAAGTGCGCTGTGATTAACGCCACTTCTGTGCAGAAAAGAACGGGCCGTACATTCAAGTCGAAATAACTCTTGCCACTAATGCACGAATGAAAAAGATGCCCTGTGGATTCTCCAATTCTTATATAAGTTGAACACGGAAAATAAATACCGCAATTGAAAGAATTTGCCAAGAACCTTCAACAATCAGAAATTATTTGATCCACACTGAATAACTTACTGTCAATAATTTCAATTGTGCATTCGGGATTAAAAGCACACTCCCCTGACCAAAGAATTTCAGATGGTTGTTGTTAATCCGGATAGGAGAGTTCACCTGCAACTGATTTCAGATCACCCCATTTCTCAATAAATTACCGGGCTCATTTACTTTTGAGACATTCGTTGAGTTACCGGACGAGCGCTGGATCCGATCATGAACTTCCTGTTTGATTTTCATTGCGCCTCTGTATGAGAGCAATGTGCACTGGCCAACTTATGATATGTGCAGTAAATGATCCCTCTGCTGACAATTGAGCAAGGTATGCAGGCTTTTAAGCCTGCAATGATTGGCAATAAAAAGAAAAAGCCGGCTTCAGCCGGCTCTTCCTTTCTGCGCTCTCTCAATTCACTTATTTGATGAGAGTCATTCTCAGTGTTCTTGAGAAATCTCCTGCTTCCAGCCGGTAGAAATATATGCCAGATGTCAAACCTGCCGCGGCAGCGTTAAAGCTAATGCTGTAGTAACCTGCCTGTCTGTTGCCGTTCAATAATTCCGCAACCATCCTTCCGCCAATGTCATATACTCTTAATGAGACATTGACTTCTTCCTTGAGCGAGAACTCAATATTAGTCGACGGATTGAACGGATTGGGATAATTCTGTTCCAAAAAGTAATTCTCCGGTGATTCTACAATGACTGCTCCCTGCAATTCATATTCAGCGAAGTTGCCGTTAAGGTCATATTGCAGAAGCCTGTACAGATATCTGCCGGCCTGTACATTCCTGTCCTCAAACTCATATACAGTCACTGTTGCCGTGTTACCCTTCCCTGAGACCCTTCCCGCTGTGACCCAGCCTCCCGCCTGGCTCCTGCGCTGAATTTCGAAATGCGAGTTGTTCACTTCGAATCCGGTTGACCACTTCAGCTTTACAGTCCCCTGACTGCTTTCGGCAGTGAAAGAGATCAGCTCTACAGGCAGTGTACCCCAGTCATAAACAAAACTGCGGGCACCGAAGCCCGGACTCGCCAGCAATAATCTTGGATTTTGAGAGGAATCACTCCTGAATATGCTGGCCTTCGGAAACACAAATTTTTTGCAAAATACGTCAATGAATCCCGTGTTTCCGTAAATAACCTGTATCCTCTGTGAAAGTCCTGAGGGCAATGATGTGCTTATGTTGTATTCACTCAGTATTCCGTCATCGTAGGTCAGCACAATGCTGTCTATGGCAACGGGCTCGCCGTTGTCACCGGTTGTTTTGACCGAGAAGTATTCCGGATCTTCATCCATAACAAATTCAACTGTCTGCCTCACGGTATGTCCGTGTGAATTCGCTATCGCAAGATCAGCGATCTCCACTGCCCTCTCTCTTATCACAGGGTCTGAGATCGTATTCAGCTGAAGGCCATCCTGAAAATGCCAGATTGCTGACTGGATCGCAGCAGATTCCTTATTGAGATCCGACAACTGCCCAAATCCCGGAAAGCCGGGAAAGAAGCTCTTCACAATGTAGCAAACCCTTTCATCCAGCCCGGGAGAAGTAATGTCGTCATAGTAGTCACTCCTTGGCAACATGAACGCAATGGGGTGTTTTATGTCAAGGAAATAGAACTTAACTGCAGGACCCGAATTAGTATCCGTGAGAGATGCTTGTGCAAGCCCAGAGAATCTGTTTTCTGGGGTATTTGTGATGGGATTCAGAAAGGATATGGCAGTGCCGGCGGAATATCCTGATAAGTAAGCCCTTGTATGTTGCGACAAAGACTGCCTGGCCGTAATGGCAAACAGCACAATAAGTAATGCTGTTTTCATTAATCTCCTTTCTGTTATTGCTTAAGCTCCTTCATTCATATTGCCGATCATTTGGGTTGACCTAAATGAAGAAAGCTGTTACAAAATTAACCTGTCAAATCTTAATGTTCAACAATGACTTTCCGCGCACCCGATCTGTGAAGAAAGTAGAGGCCGGGAGAAATAATACCGCCCGGCCCTTTGAAATCGCTATTTTACAAGAGTCATTTTCAAGACTTTCACATAATCACCTGTTTCCATCCTGTAGAAGTAGATCCCGCTCGATAGTCCGGAATTGCCTGCATTGAAAGAAACTGTGTGATAACCCGCCTGCATGTAACCATTCACAAGATCTGCAACTTCTTTGCCCGTGAAATCAAATACCTTGATGCTGACGAAACCGTCATTCTTCATGTCAAATCTTATCTTAGTCTCAGGGTTAAAAGGATTGGGATAGTTCTGGCTGAGACTGAACTGTGCCGGTACTCCAAGTTCAACCTCGTTTGCAAGATTGAAGTACTCAAAATTCCCGTTATAATCAACCTGCTTTAGCCTGTACTCATACCTGCCGGAAGCAAGGCCCCTGTCAGTAAATGTGTAATTGACAGGAACACCTATGGTTCCGTTTCCGCTTACTCTGCCTGCAGTTGTCCACTCTCCGGCCCTTGCTCTTCTCTCAATTTCAAAATGAGAGTTGTTAAGTTCGGAAGAAGTGGTCCAGCTCAACTCCACGTTGTTGCCCGAAACTGCGGATGTAAAGGAAGTAAGTTCAACAGGCAGTGCACCCCAGTCAACCGAGATCCTCTTTTCACCGGGGCCCGGACATGCGAGAACAACTTTGGGGCACTGATCTGAAGTATGTCTGAACACGGTCCCTTTCGGCATTACAATGTTATTGCTTACGGCTGTGATCACTCCGACTCCGGCACCTGTGACCTGAACCGGATTTGAGAAACCTTCCGGAGTGGTTGTGTTTACAGTATTATGGCTCAGTGATCCTTCTGAGATAGAGAGCTGAATGTTGCTTACGGCAACCCCGTTCCCGTTGTCATCAACTGTCCTCACCAGGAAATAGTCCGGATCGGCATCCATCACGATCTCAAATGTAATGTTCGGAGAACATGAAGTCCCGTTTGCATCAACGTATGCCTTTATCGCCAGAGCTCTGTTTTTGACTGTTGTGCTTGTAATTGTGCTGAGGTTAAGGCCGTTCGTATAATGCCAGATCACAAGCTGTATTGCCGCTGCCTCATTGCTTAGATTCGATAGCTGTCCCGGACCCGTTGCCCCGGGGTAGTAAGTTCTCAGCATATAACATACCCTGAAATCCAGCACTGTATTCGGGTCATCAACATAGTCAAAGTTTGGTAAGCAGAAGCTCGCCGCTTTTGTAACGTCAATGCTGTAGAAGCAGACATCCGGTCCTGAGTTTGGATTGTAGATCTTTCCGTAACATAATCCGATGAATCTGGTCTCAGCCTGATTTGTGATCGGACTTGTGAAGGTAGTGTTTCTTCCCGGGCTGACTCCCTCTACGGATGCCGGTGTGAATTGAGAATAGGATTTTGCAGTAAACAGCAGAAAGAACAGCAGTAAGGCTGTCTTTTTCATTCAGGTCTCCTTTCTTTTTTGGGCCTTTAAGGGGTCTTTATATAAATTGTTCCGTGGAATCTCTTTGGGAATTCCGCAGCTCTGACTTTGGGTATCAGAGCCGGAATCAATTCAAACCCACATAAAGGGATTGTTTGTTATGAGTGCAAAAATAAGCTGAATTGTTAATTTCCCCAAAATAAAATTGGGCCATTTGTGAAGTGAAGATTCTCAATTGGTGGACCAAAAACCGCGTTTCTGAGTAGCAATATTCATTTTTTGTATTATGTTGTGACCATGATGACCGACAAGAAAAGAGGACTCGCTGATTCGTCCCTTATTACACTGTTAAGATCTTTTTCATCTGAGGAGATCAGAAGTTTTGAGAAGTTCGTGTCTTCTCCGTACTACAACACCCAACAGCCTGTTTCCCGGTTAGCCGGCGCTCTGAAGGTTTTTCATCCTGAGTTCGATTCTCCGGAAATGACAAAAGAATTCCTCTTTGGCAGGTCCAATCCGGACAGAAAGTATGATGATACGCTGTTCCGGAAATACATGTCGAACCTTATGAAGCTTGCTGAGGAATATCTTATTGCAGTTGATGTTTCGTCACAGCCCGACAGGAAACGAACATTTCTCCTGGACCAGTTTGAAAGGAGGAATCAGTTTAACCTTTTTAACCGCCTGCTCGATAAGATTGAGAACCAGGACAGGAAATCTGATTTGATCACCAATGAATCGTTTTATCTTAAGCACTTCAGGGAAGAACTCAAGACCAGTTG
>CAZTQR010000096.1:0-8630 GCA_964615795.1 uncultured Ignavibacteriaceae bacterium | reverse complement strand
GTCCATTTCTCAGAGGCATAATCACATTGAATAACCCCTTTAATACCTATATTTTGCTACTCAATGGATAAAGCATTTCTTGAAAGCATATTCGGCAGGGCCGGAAGTTCGAGCATCTTTGTGATCGGCGATCTAATGGTTGACAGGTATCTGTTCGGCGATGTGAACAGGATCTCTCCTGAGGCACCTGTTCAGGTATTTGATATAAGAAAGAGTGAATGCAGGCTTGGTGGTGCGGCTAATGTTGCTCTCAATATCAAGAGCCTGGGATCCAATCCGTTCCTCATCGGAGTTACAGGTGTCGACAAGGACTCTGAATTAATGCAGGATCAACTTTCTCTGCTCGGCATTTCAACCGAAGGGCTTGTGCCGGAAGAAGGAAGGCCGACAACAAGCAAGACAAGAGTGATATCCGATTCCCACCACTTGATCCGGATCGACAGCGAGTCCCGTGAAGAGATAACCACTGAATCGGCAAACAAAATAGTTGATCTGCTCAGAGACAAGGCAAAGAACGGCGATGTAGTGATACTCGAAGACTACAATAAAGGAGTGTTGACTAAGGACCTCATCAAAAAGGTGATTGAACTTGCCCGGGACAAAGAACTGAGAGTGCTTGTGGACCCGAAGTTCGATAACTTCTTTGAGTACCGGGATGTGTTCATCTTCAAACCAAACCGCAAAGAACTTGAAGATGCATTAGGGAAAAAAGCCAAAGACCACAACAGCATTGACATACTCGCCGAGGAAGTGATGGAGAGAATAAACTGTGACAACGTCATACTGACGCTTGGCGAACACGGAATGCTGATACTTGAGAGAAACGGAGGCACGATCAGAAAGAAAATAGTTGAAACGAAAGCAAGAAAAGTTGCTGATGTTTCAGGAGCGGGTGACACAGTAATTTCAACACTCGGCGTATGTCTCTCAGGCGGTGCAACAGTAATGGAAGCCGCGGTAATTTCAAACCACGCGGCAGGCCTTGTTGTGGAAGAGGTCGGAATTGTTCCGGTGAAAAGAGATTTGCTGATCGCAAACATAACGGGTCTGAACTGAATGGTAATTGAAAGGCACAACATAAAGAATTTTGCTGAGGACCTGAAGAGATCCGGAAAGAAGATCGTATTCACCAACGGTTGCTTTGATATTCTTCACAGAGGGCATGCAGAGTATCTTGCAGAAGCGCGTTCACTCGGAGATGCGCTGGTAGTTGCGGTCAATTCAGACGCATCCGTAAAGAGACTCAAGGGAGAAGGCAGGCCCGTTAACACGGAAGCAGACAGAGCATTCATGTTAGATGCACTGAAGCCCGTTGATGCGGTTGTGATATTCGCAGAGGACACTCCGTATGAAGTGATTTCCGAGATAGTCCCCGACGTGCTTGTAAAAGGCGGCGACTGGAAAAAGGAAGACATTGTAGGTTATGACATTGTGAAGAAGAACGGAGGGATGGTGAAGAGCCTGAAATTCGTTGACAGCTACTCCACCACTTCCATCATTAAGAAGATATCTTCTGCAGAGCAGAAGCAGTAAGGCAATCCCCCGCTGATGAAAGATTCTGAATCAATAGGAAACAAGCAGGAAGAAATTCCTCAGCAGAAACCGCCTGCAAGGAAAAAAAGCGGCGGCCTGTTCAGGAAAATCTTCGCGGCGCTCGGAATCTTCCTACTCATACTCATCTCTCTCCTGATACTGATACAGACTGATTACTTCAACTCAAAGCTGCTGCCATTCGCACTCGAAAAGGTAAATGAAGGATTGGCAGACAAAGACTCCAGGATAAACGCCGTTTCACTGGAAGGCAGTCTTCTCAGCGGAATCGAACTCAAGGGCGTGAGCATTACGGTGAAGGGAGATACGATGCTGAAGGTCAATTCACTCAAGCTTGATTATGACATCATGCGGCTGCTTTCAAAGGATATCGTAGTAAACGAACTTGTGCTTGACAATCCGCAGATCAATCTTACGCAGGTAAAGGATAAGAATGACAGTCTGATATGGAACATCGGATATCTGCTTAAGTCGGAGAAGGAAGAAGAGGATACAACAACATCCGAATTTGACTGGGGAATTACTGCAGGCAAGGTGAAGATCATTGACGGCGATGTGAGGATACTCAGGAACAAGCCGGAGGGAGTGGATTTGCGAAGCATTGCAATGCCTCTGATCGACACGCTCAGCCTCAGAAATCTTGACATAACCAAGCTCAACCTTGAGCTTTCGGGCAATTACTTTCCCGACAGAAAAGATGTAACAATAGACAACATAAGTTTCAGGACAAACTCAAAATTCAATCTCGACAGTCTGAGGTTATCCGCCGTGCTTGACGAGGAAGAAGAGGTTGCGACAGTGAGAAACTTGCGGCTATTGACTGACAGATCCGACCTCGTAATAAATTTCATAAGGATGACTGACTTCAGCCTTAAGAAAGGAGTCAGCTATGAAGAGTTTGACAGGAACATGACACAGATCGATCTTGATGCGAAACTGATCAATTTCGATGACCTGACATTCTTTCTTCCTGAGATCAACTTCCTTGACAGCACTGCTTCTCTGAAGCTCTTTGCCGAAGGCGATTATGCCGACCTTAACATTATCAGCCTTGATGCGACGCTTCCAAATTCCAGGCTCAACTTCAGCGGAAGAGTAAAGAACCTCGATGAGCCGTCGAAGCTCTACTTTGACGTGAGAGGAAAAGACCTTGAGCTTGATCCTTATGATACGAGAAGAGTTATCCCCGGACTTCCCGTTCCGGATTACGGGTACGTTGGCAAAGTTTTCATACCGTATGCTTCATATAAAGGAGAGCCGGACAACTTCGAAGCCGAGATTGACTTCAGAAGCGGAGTCGGCAACATAAGCGGCAAAGGAGCGCTGGACCTCCGCGGACAGGAGAGCATTTACAGCGGGCAGTTTGAAGCATACAGCGTGAACCTTGGGAAATTCCTCAAGGATAAAGAACTTGAGAGCAACATCAACGGTGAATTCAAAACAGCGGGAAAGGGATTTGACTACAGGACAATGAGCGGGTTTCTTGATTATCGGATTAGAGGCAGCAGGTTTTACGGACAGAACATAAGAAACTCCGAAGGCCGGCTCGACTTCAGCAGAGGGAATGTCAGGCTTGGAATAAATTATGCGTCAACCACACTCAACACAAAGCTTGCGGGAAGTGTCAATATCTCGAACCTGAGCAACATTTCATACAGGCTAAAGGGCACAATGCGCGGCCTCGACATTTCCTCATTCACAAAGACTGCGTCGCAGAAGAGCAATCTAAACTTTGACTTTGACATTAACGGGAGAGGCATTGAACCGGACAAACTTGCCGGCAATTACAAAATTGATCTCAAGCCTTCATCCTACTCAGGTATCGTAATACCCGCGGGAACACTCACATTTGAATCCGGCATTGCGAATGCAAAGGACATCAAGCTTAATTCTGACATTGCAGATATAGAGGCAGAAGGAAATTTCTCATTTGCAGAACTCTCAGGCACAATGAACAAGAATCTCGAGAACATTCTGCTTGCTTTCAGGGATACTCTCGGCACGGACACGCAGACTGTTATCAGCATTCCCCTGCCGGCAGCAGACTGCTCGGGTTACGGCCTGAAGTTCAAGATCAACATCAAAGACCCTAAGGGCATCGCTCAATATCTTGACAGCGTTGATATCTATGCAAAAGCGTTTATACAGGGAACCATCTCTGACAGTTGCGGGATATTTCACCTGAATGCTGACGGATACGCAAGCCATCTGAATATCTCGGACTCAGCGGTGGCAAGCGATTCACTCGGGCTGATGCTGAGCATTGTGAACGACACCAGGCTTCCCGGTTTCAACGGATTTTTCACCGACTTCCGAATGAACGCTCCACAGCTAATGCTGGCAGGAACGAGGTTTGATTCCACAACAGCTGATGTGCGGATCGTAAACAATAACGATTCAATTCTCATCTCCGGATTGCTTGACAGCACAATGGGTTTCCTTGCAAGAGCTTCAATACGCGATTCGCTTGTTGCAGTATTCGACACTCTTATGGTGAATTTCGGAGACATATCAATAATGAACAACCGAGACCTTGAGGTGAGGTATGTTGACAATGATTCGGCAAGAGGGATCGATTTCCGGAAATTCAACATTACCAGCCTCGGTCAGAGACTTTCGGTGAACGGGTTCTATTCAATTGAAGATTCAAGTTCGCTCAAACTTACCGGAAAGAACCTGAAGGTGGAGACGTACTCGCTTCTGATGGGCAATCAGGTAATTGATTCTGCCAACACACTTCTCGGCAACATCAGAAATCTGGAGATCGAATACAGAGGAACAATGAAGGATCCGCAGTTTAACATAATTGCCATTTCGGATGTACTGAGATACGGTTCAACAAAGATCGGCCGACTTGACGCTGACGTAAGGTATGAGAACGACAATGCAGTATCAGACATAACATTTACAAATGTGAACAGCACGGGAGATTTCAAGATCAAAGGCAATCTGCCGATGATACTGACATTCGAGGACGATGCGGAGGATCTTGCAAGAAGAAGAAATTCACAGAAAGACAAGGATGTAAGCCTGATCGCAACAGCGGACAATTTTCAGATAAAGGTCTTTCAGCAACTTCTTCCTTACACCAGAGGCCTTGAAGGCACACTTGACGGAACAATCAGCATCCTCGGCAAATCGGAAGCGCCTAAGCTGACCGGGAACATGAATGTTGACTCAGGGAAAGTCGCGGTGACAATGACAAAGATGAAGTATGTATTTGATGCGGACATTGAAACGGACAATGCAAAGATCATAATAAAGAATTCGCATCTTCGCGTTCCTTATGAACGCGAGAGGTTTATTTCCGCAACAGGTTACGTTGACCTGACAGGGCTGGTTCTCAACGACATCAAGCTCGAGATGGACGGAAATGTGAAAGCGTTTGACAGGGCAAACGGACTGACCGAACTCGGCATTGACGGCGACCTGTGGGTTGGCAGCGGCAAGCCCAAACTGATCCTGACCGGGAGCCAGGGGCGTTTTGACCTCCGGGGCAATCTGATCCTTATAAAGGGCAACGTTGTCTTCAATCCCTTCATTCAGGAAGTGTACAAGTTCTATGATGATGACTTCAGATACGGCATCGTTATTGACTCGACGCTCAAAGACGGCTCCGTGATCACAAAGGTGCTTATGGAGAAAAGCGACAGCACGCTGGTTCTTTCCAACAATACCATGAATCCGTTTGAGAAAATTTTGTATATCTATAACGAGAAACCTCCTGTGAAGAAAGTTGCAAAGGAGAAATCGGGCGCATTCATATACAATGTCAACGTTACAACATCTGACAACATATTCCTTCGCTTCATCGTGAATGAAAGATCTCAGCAGGAGTTTTTCGGAGAGATCACTACTGACCTCTATGTTGACAACAGAGAGAATAACCAGATAGCCGCGCGAGGTACTGTAACGCTTGGGAATAACTGCTACTACAGGTTCTTCAGGAAGTTTGATGCCACGGGCAAGGCCGTATTCACAGGCCCGGTGACGAATCCGTCACTTGATATAAAGGCATCTTACGAAGGGGTGCTGACACAGACCAACACGCGCGGCTCGGGGCTTGTGGATGACGTACTGATAACCATGGATGTGACAGGACCTGCAATGAATCCAAAGCTTGATATTACAATTGAACGGGGCGGGAGAAAAGAGACGGGCCAGAATGCTGCCAGTGACGCAATCTCATATCTTCTCTTCGGCAAGTTCCAGGATCAGCTGACATTTGCAGAAAGCTCAACGCTCGGCGTCAACATCGGCACATCATACCTTTCCGGAATCCTGTCAACCGAAATAGAGAAGGTATTG
This sequence comes from uncultured Ignavibacteriaceae bacterium, assembly GCA_964615795.1. Classification (GTDB taxonomy): domain Bacteria; phylum Bacteroidota; class Ignavibacteria; order Tepidaquicellales; family Tepidaquicellaceae; genus JADJAH01. The sequence continues at coordinate 2,771 of CAZTQR010000096.1, read as the reverse complement.
CCTTTCCTCATAAACACCGATGTCAGTTATGTCGATTCAAAGGGCGGCACTGTGGCTGAAAACGCCGACATCAGATTCACCGCTGCATTCGGAGACGCGGTGGTGAGATTCGGCGGACAGCTGTTCAAGGGCATTTCAAACACAGACTTCATTGTTGATTACCCCGTTGGCAAGCTTTTCAATTCCAAGGCGCTCTCAAATGATCTCTTCCTCAGGCTTGAAAGGATCTATGATCCCGTGAATGCCTATTCATCATCTTCATCCGTGCTGACCGGTACAAGAGTCGGCGCACAAATACTTTACAGAATCAAATTTTAAATCACAATTAACATAAAAGACAGAATACTGGACTTTCTCCAAAGCAACAAGGGGAAGTCATTCAAAGGAAGTTCGATCTTCAGAAGGCTCGACCTGAAGCATTCACACAGGGCTTCATTCAGGAGCGGACTAAAGTCACTTGAGAATGAGGGACTGATAACCAAAGAGGGCAAGTATTACAAAGCCGGCAGGGAAAAGACTTCAGGGCCGTCGCGGGAATCACGGACACATAAGGGCACAATTGACTACGGAAGGGACGGAAGGCTGATAGTTCGCACGGGAGAGAGCGACAGGTTTGAAGACATGCTGAAGATAAGCAATACGAAGGGCCTGCGGCTTAAGCACGGTGATACAGTTGAGTACAAGCTGAAGATGGACGAGGGCAACGAGCTCTTTGCAAAGATAATCTCAGTGACCGGGACTTCCGACATTACATTCACAGGCAGGTATGATCATCACAGAAATTACGGACTGATCGTACCTGACAGCAGGGACATAAAGCGTGAAGTGTACGTTGAGCACAAAGACAGCGGCGGCGCAAAGCATGGTGACAAGGTATTTGCGAAGCTGTTGAATCCGGGCGAACTGCAGGATGAACATTCGGAGCTTGCCGGAAGAGTACTTGAAGTGATCGGCAAACCGGGTGAAAAGAGATCAGAGGAGAAGTCCATCATGCTGCAGTACGGACTTCAGAAAAGTTTTCCCAAAACCGTAGCCGATGAAGCAAAGAAGATCCCTGCGGATATAAACGTCAGTGAAAGGCTTGACCTCAGGGATAAGGTGATCTTCACGATTGACCCTGAAGATGCAAAAGACTTTGACGATGCGATCTCCATAGAAAAGCTAAGTGACGGAACATACATCCTTGGCGTACACATTGCCGACGTATCTTATTATGTGAAGGAAGGGTCCGCAACGGATGCAGAGGCACTGAAGCGTGCTACGAGCACATATCTTGTAAGGAACGTTATTCCTATGCTTCCCGAGAGATTATCAAATGACCTCTGTTCGCTCAAGCCAAATGAAGACAGGCCCGCTTTCTCCATTCTCATGCATTTGTCAAAGCGGTTTACCGTAAAGGGATTTGAACTGCATGAAACTGTGATCAACAGCAAGCGCCGTTTCACATACGAAGAAGCGCAGGAAATAATTGACACGGGAAAAGGTGACTTTTCGGAAGAGCTTCAGCTCATGCACAGGATCAGCAAGTCAATCACACTCAGAAGGCTTGAGAACGAAAGCCTGGATTTTGACAGCAATGAGATCAAGTTCAGGTTTGACCGCAACGGCAATGTTAAAGAGATACTAATGAAGCACAGGCTTGATTCTATGAGAATGATCGAGGAGTTCATGCTGCTTGCCAATAAGTGCGCAACACAGTTTACGGGAAAGCTCTCTAAAGAGATCAAAACACAACTGCCCTTTATTTACAGGGTACACGACATCCCAAACAAAGAAAGGATAGAAGAGCTGGCAGAATTTGTGAAGCAGTTCGGTTACTCATTTGACCCTGACAATAAGGACTCGATCAGAAAGATGCTGGAGGATGCCAAGGGAAAGCCGGAGGAATTTCTGCTGAACGACCTGCTGATCAGATCCATGGCAAAGGCAATCTATTCTCCGAAGAACATCGGGCACTACGGACTCGGGTTCAAGGATTACACGCACTTCACTTCGCCTATCAGAAGGTATCCCGACCTGAAAGTGCACAGGTTACTGAAGAGCTACCTGAAGCCGGATTCACTGAGCCGGGGCATGATAGAAAAGACACGCAACGAACTTCCGGAGCTATGCAGACATTCATCGCAGAAAGAGCAGAATGCAACGATTGCAGAACGTGAGTCAATCAAGCTTCAGATGATACATTACATGTCGGATCACATAGGGGATGAATACGAAGGAATGATCTCATCAATAGTCGGATTCGGTATGTTTGTGGAGATCCTTGACATACTTGTTGAAGGGATGATAAGGTTTAAGGAGATGGATGATGATTATTACGAATACGATGAGCGGAGTAAAACCGCAACAGGAAGAAGATACCGCCGGACGTACAGGATCGGGCAGAAGGTCAGAGTAAAAGTGATCCGCGCCAATCTCGAAACCCGCCGTCTGGATTTTGCATTGCTGAGATAAGGGATCATCCTTCAAGTCTTTCATACTTCACAGTAAGATCTGTCAGTTTCATTACAAGGTTGACAGAGTCTTAGAAATGAATCAAAGTCCTTAATGACCATAATTAAGTGTTGCTCAGGCAAGTCCATTGAGCGTAACTTTCTGCGGCATCTCCATTCCTCCGTAATGACATCCTGCAATTAAGTACTGAACAAGGACCATTCTCTGCAACTTGAACAGAGTTTCAGCAGACATGCGGTATGCTTGACAGCCGATCATTGAGCAATGCCGTCCAAAACATTTTCATAAAGAAGAGAAAGTTATGAAAACAGATCGAT
>CAZTQR010000095.1:0-8911 GCA_964615795.1 uncultured Ignavibacteriaceae bacterium | reverse complement strand
TTTTGGTTTTTTGTTTGAGGTGGAAACCGTTTGAAAAGTTCACGCCGTCAAACCTGTTGATCGGAGATACCGGCTGATTCGGTACAGTGCACGGACTGCTGAACACTGCATCTCTGTGCAAGTTCAGCCTTCTGCTGTAATCCGTTGCTGTCGTATATCCGTCAAGATTAAATGCGACCGTGTAAAAGGACGGGTTCTGATTTGCGGCATTGATCGATATGAAAGCATTGTCGGCTATTTCCTTTTCGCTTTTGACATAGGAAGAAATCCTCACTTCGTCAATGAAACCATTGAAATTATTAACAAGATAAGTACCTCCGACATAAAGTGAGTCTGTTGTTGAAGGAACATTCCCGTAGTTATTGAGATAATGCTTTTCAAAAACTCCGTTCACATATATCTTTCCTCCAGCGGCAGGAGTATATGTAAATGCAAGATGAGTCCATTCGTTAACAGGCAATACATATGAAGACAAGAAATTGTAAGTTGATATGGTGAAGACTGCCTTCCCCGTGAAATTGTCAATTTTCAATCCGTAATTGCGTGTTGTAAAATCCGCCGTGCCTTTATGGATGATGTAACCGCCGTTTGTGTTTCTTGGATACACCCATGCCTCAAGTGTAATTGCCGATGTGGGGGACAGGCTTATTGCGTCACCCCCTGCGGCGTAGTCACCTGTTCCGTCAAGTTCGAGAGCTTCATTGTGGCTCAGATACTGCCCCGGCCTGTTTCTGTGATCATAGATCGCGGTACCGTTTCTCGGCCGCCCATGATTGAAATTCCCACTGAGGTCATTTGTTGTGAATGCAAAAGAATTGCCGAACTGATCCTGAAAAGTAAGAGACATTGACAGATTACTGTAAACCCCAGAATTCGCCGCAAGTGTTGTCCTGAAGTTTCTTCCGACTTCGGAAGACGACAATGCCCTGTTCCAAAGTCTTACTTCATCAATGTATCCGATGTAAGAGTCTGTTAGAAAGTTCTTACCAATGATAAGCGAATCTGTACTTACTGTCGGGGTGCCCGCATTGATCACGGAAGTATCAAGTACTCCGTTCAGATAAATGCTGTGCAGTCCCGTGGCATCGTTGTATGTTGCGGAGACGTGAGTCCACTCTCCAAGTGTCAGTCTTGTCTTGCTCACTAACTTAGTTGTGCCCGCCACAACTGACCTTACATATCCGTTTGAAATACGCAAACCGTATTTTGGGATCAATGGATTGCCTTTAACCATTACGTACCTTGAGCCGGTCGTATCGGTAGGATAGAGCCAGCACTCCATAGTGAGACTTCCGGTGATATCAATCTCCGGGGAGTTAGCTACAGAGATCCAGTTGGAGCCGTTCAAGAAAAACCCGTAGTTCCAGTACATCATGGCATCTGACTTGCCGGCAACTGCAAAAAGAAAAGCAATCAGAAGAAGTGAAATGTTTCTTTTCATTTTGATTTGTTTGATTTGGTTGATAGTGAGGCTAGAAAACGTGCAAGATAATCCTGAACGGGGCTTTATGAAACTTAAAAAGACAGCCCCCCGTCCATTTTATAACGCAAGGAAGGGAGGCGGGTCAGTCTAAACAGCTCTCACAACAATCTTTCTCACAAACCACGAATACAGAGTTTCACTACTGCATTGCATGTCGTCAAGTATGTTGTAAAGAGATTCCTTGTTTCCAATCAGTATCTGAAGATCAGTTCCGGCGGTAAACGAGCCGGTGCTTCTGAAGTTGATCCACTTTGCAAATTCTGTATCTATTTTGTTAATGTCAGTCACTGTCTTGTCATCGCCGCCTGTGGACATGTCAATTTTGTTCAGTTCGATCTCAAATGGCACAATGTTGCTGGGATGAAGGATGTTCATATACAGCTTATTCTCCAGCGTTGCATAGCCCTCTGAAAATCCGGAGTTATCTGTAATGCTGACAAGATTCTTATTGAAGAGACTTTGCAAAAGCACATCTACAGACACTGTGCCGGTAACCGGCATTGTGTAGTTTACTCCAAAACCTGCATGAACTTCATACTTAGCCGCCTTATGAGTGAACCAGGCGTTGTCTTCATGGTAGGAATTGATGTTGTGGATGATAAGCCCGGAGTCAGCATCGGCAAGTGAATCGTGATTCAGGGAGTTGAAATTGTCATATATGATGTCAATCCTGTTTTCGGTAAAATGATACGGAGGTTCAATACTTACGGCTGTAGGATCATTGAATTCAAAGCGTTCAAGGACTTCAAGCAGGTTGGCCGAGATACCTTTGACAGTCCCCAACTTATTGGATGGCCTGACTCCCCCGCCTTTTGAAAACTCACGGAAAAGCTGACCTCTCTTTTGAGTCAGTTTCCTGACGGCCGGAATGTGTTTTTCAAGTTCCTTCCGGAATGCTGCCCTGTGCCTGAGGAATATGTTTGAAGTATCGGTCCTTTTACCGAGAAGCTGAAGGCGTTCGCTTTCACAGGCTAACTTATGCTTAGTGTACAACTGCGCATAAAGCTTCAGTTCATTCTTCCCGATTATTGTCTTCGAAATCCGGTTGAGTTCGCGCAGTTCCCTTTCGATCCTTGCGTCGGCGTTCTTCTGTTCAGCTTTCCTTTTGAGGATCAGTTTCCGGTAGTTCATTTCGATCTTGCTTTTCAGTTCCGGCTTCAGCTTCCTGCTGAACTTCAGTTCGGGTGATCCCATGGCGATGGTGATTAATGTGAGAAAACATTATCTGCAAAATATGCAAACCGGATGAATGTTATCGGGATGAAATGAACCGGCACCAACTATTCCGCCGTTCTTTAAGGAAACGTCTCACTGAGCAGGACGCCGGGAAAACGCTGAAATGAAAATTGCCGGTATAAAGGCCGCGTCGAAGTGAGACGCTGTTTAACTATGTCTGCATTAAGTCTTTCCGGCTTTCAATCAGATCATTAAGCCAATACCAGCCGCTCGCTGATTCTGTTTCCACATTCTGCTCTATCTCTCTTTCTTCGAAAAGTTTCATTATCATTTCCGGATCATTCTTTAACCTGCACCGGCTTTTCTTTTCCCCGCATTCTGTCATCGTTATTACAAAACAGTTGTACTCCTTAAGATCTGTTACTTTGCAGTAAACTGAAATTTTCCATCATGTTTTGGTTCATTCAAGCATAATGCTTGAAAGGATTTCGTCCTTGTAAAATCGCTAATGATGCGCGAGCAGAGAGATAAAGAAAATAGGTGTATCTTAACAGAAGAACTTTTCGTAGATTCTCGGCGAAAGGAGAAAAACCAAAATGAACATTCTTTACCCCCTTGAAGAAATTAAGCTCCATCCCGACTATCTCTTCGCTTCAATGCTCCTGGACTCGATCCTCAGGCGTGAAATTCCGGATGAACAACTTCTCAAAGGTTTATTCGGTGGAGTCACACCACTCATAATTGACAGTCTAAAGAAGCATTACGAAGCCTTCCCGATGAATCCGAAAAAAATACGCCGGCATACTGCCGATTCTTCAGTGATTGCTGATGCACGCGCGAAGCTCGAAGATGATCCGGAGTATACCGCCCTTCATTCAATGTTAGTGAACAATGAGATACCGGATATTGACCTGATCTTGCCAATATACGGTAAATACTCATATACTATTCAGACCCTAATCGCTCTTTACAAAACATACGGGCTGAAAAGAAGGTGCGAGATTCCCGCTGTGGCACACTGCTCAAGAGTTGCCGGTCTTGTCCGCATTCTCGGGTTTGATGATCCCGGATCGCACAAGTTTTGCACAGTTGCCTTCCTTCATGATTGCATTGAGGATCTCGTGGGATTCGAGAAAAGCACCCGCTCTGATCATTACGGGTTGAAAGGGCTGGAGGTGTTTATGAATGATTATGTGCCGGAAGAACTTCAGCCAAATGTCAGACTCCTCACAAATCATTATTCACTCATTCTGAATTATCTGAATTATCTACTGACCATAAGCGGTACTCAGGTGAACAGGAATAATTTGCTGAAGAATCTGGAGGGCCTCTCAACCTTTGATTGGTCCCTTAATGAAAGCGTCAAAAAGCTTTTTGTTTTGCTGGATGCAAATGAACTCCCGGAGCCGGAACTTGAAAATGCAAAGTGGATGTGCTACAAAGAACTTTACATTTCGGAAATGGCTGAGAATGCTCTGGCAATGTCAGATTTCAGAACTTTTGAGATCAAAGCAATTGATCTGACGGATAACGCACAAACCAGTGCCGCATTGTCACTAACGGAGAAACTGAGAAACATAATAAAGCTCGGAATTTGGGCAAGCCAGGGCTACAGGCTTCATACTAACTGGACCCCGACAAATAACTTCATTCAGGAATTGTATGAAGATGCACTCCGGTATGCTGAACACATAGTGATCAGTGATCTTCTTCAGCCCGGTTCAAAACAGGATCGGTTTGCCTCGAGTCTGTACAAGATTGAACAACTGAAGTCTATTTTCTATACAGACTGAAGTAGATGATAACTAAACACATGTTTTATAAGATAAACTCAGTGTAATTCTGCGGCAAGAGAAGGCCGGGAACATTAACCGGTGGGAGTTCCCGGCCCCGATGATTAATATTAATTTCCATGTACAACACAGCCGGACATTTCTATCCGGCTGTTATGTTCCTTAGATTGTAATGTTCTTGTCATCCCTCTCTTTCACAAGAGTCTGCTTGGGAAAGAGTAGGCAAAGCAGGAATTATTGCGTAGTTTCCTAACTTTGTCAACATTAAGTTGGCTATAATTGAGGATTGCTTTGATATGAATCATCAGAACGAACCTTAGTAATCCTGTTACCCCCCCGAAGACTATTTACGATGACCTGATCATCGCTGAGTTGACAACATTGATACGTATGTGCAAATGACGAATTCAATTTGTTAACTTTTTACAACCCTAAATTTCTTACCGCCATGAGAACAAATGTATCAGCACTTTCACTTCTGTTTGTAATCATAATCTCAAGCCTTTCATTCGGCCAGAATTCAGTTTCAATCAGGCTTGGACCGGAGACCGGGCAGGACTGCAACCTCGCTTCTTACATTCCGGACACTCCGTTGCCCCTGTATCCTGATATGGTGGCTGCCGCATGGACCTATCACGGAGAATTCAATTTATGGAGACCGCTTTTTAAATTTAATCTCAGAGGAGTTCCCTCAAGAGCTCAGGTTCTTCATGCTCGTTTGTCATTGTTCGGGAATCCCTATCCTGTCAGCGCATTGCACTCCGGTGCAAACAAAAGCTATTTGCGCAAAGTCACTTCCGCATGGGATCATAACACTGTAACCTGGGAAACGCAACCTGATTTCTCGACCGTCAATCAGGTGGAACTTCCGCAGAGCACATCTCCGACTCAGGATTATCCTGATATTGATGTTACAGAACTTGTAAAGGATATGCTCCTGGATTCAGCAAATAACTTCGGCTTCGTAATTATGAACAGATTTGAGAACATTTACAGGAGCATGAATTTTGCTTCAAGCGACTGTATTGATTCCACCAAGAGGCCACTTCTTGTGATCTCATATATGCCAAACCCTCCGACAGGTGTTGTTCCGCTTAATGAGAATCCGCCGGCAGATTACAGCCTTTCTCAGAATTTCCCAAATCCTTTTAATCCGGCCACAGTCATCAGTTTTGACATACCCGTTGCCGGCTTTGTATCTCTCAAAGTGTTCGATCAGTTGGGAAGAGAGGTTTCAACAGTTGTGAATGAGAATCTCAGTGCCGGCAGTTACAGTATGGACTGGGATGGAAACCGTTTCGGAAGCGGCGCATACTTTATCAGGCTCGAGTCAGGTAACAGAGTGATTACCCGAAAAATGCTGCTGATAAAGTGATTCCCTGCAATGATGATTGCACTCAATTGGCATCCAATTTCAATAACTGATAATCTCGAATGCGACTGTCCGGCTGAGAGCTTAAGGCGCAAAGAGCCGGAAAGATTCCGGTAAGCACCTACTCATGCAGGCGCAATATTCTGTCGAAACAGATGTCTGAAAAGAGAAGGAATGATCAATTCATTCCCGGAGTTCAGATATCCCTTAAAGTGAAGATTTGCCTTTCACCCGAATCGACAAGGGGAACGAATTGTTTGTAAAGCTCCTGCCACTCCTTGTCGGCAAAGGCAATACCGAGAGTCTCCTCGAAACTCCTCAGATTTTCCATCTGTATTTCAAGCACGAGAGTGTAAGATGTACCCGTCAGATCCGTAAGCGCACGCATTCCCTTTACGCCGGACCTTTCTATCAGAGGTTTCATCTTTTTGATTATCTCAAGTGCGTCTTTTGCTTTTCCGAATTTCAGACGGAAAATGTCTTGTACCACGATCATTTTTGTTCTTCCTTTCCTGATTGATTGTTGTATCCCGGAAACTTGCCCGGGCCTGTTAATTCAATAATCTAATTCATTGGTTCTGCCAGAGTCAACCGGAAAACCGGTGAACTGCAGAATACGGAACCAGCACCATTGTGGTTTCTTCTTGCTCATTTAGAATATAAACTGCTTTCGGTTCATGAAGGCAGATCAATTCATTTCATCTTATCAGCACCATGCGTTTTGTTACAGAGGAATTGCCCGTAACAAGCTTGTACAGATACACTCCCGAAGGAAGATCATCCGCTTCAAACCTCACTGTATGCCTTCCTGCAGAAAGCTCTTCGTTCACAGGGGTCCTGACTTCCTTACCGTCCAGGCTATACACCACAAGAGAAACGTCACCGCTCCGTGAGATTGCGAATTCAATGCTCGTTGAAGGATTGAAAGGATTCGGATAATTCTGGAACAGCTCAAACGAACTGATCCGTTCTGAAGAAGTTTCCATTGATGTAAGCCCTCCGGTAACAGTCTTATATATTATTCCGGATCTTCCAACAGCCCAGCCAATGTTCTTGTCTTCGAAGTGCAGAGCTGAGAAAACGCCTCCAAAGTTAGTCTGCTGAATCCAGTTCGCTCCGCCGTCATTGGTTCTGATTATTCCGGTTACCCCTGCGCACCATCCTGTATCAGGATTGACAAAGAATAGATTGCGTGAATTATTAGTTAAAGGCCTGTTCATAGCCATCCATGTGTTTCCCCCGTCTGTAGTCCTGTAAAGCGCATCCTTAATAAGGTATCCGACATTTAGATCCAGGAATTGGAGATGTCTGCTGACATAATTTGTAGTATCAACTCTGATCTCCTGCCAGTTCACGCCTCTGTTTGTAGTTCTAAGTACAAATGAAAGTCCGGGGGGAATGTCCGAATGCTCGACAGATGATGCCCAACCGTTGACGCTGTCCAGAAAGAAAAGGGAGTGGGTTGCCCTCCCGTAAGCAGAAAACCAGTTTGAACCGGCATTTGTGGTAGCATGTATTCCTCCTACGGATACGATGCAAGACGGCGGACAACATATTCCGGAATTTGAAGTGAATGCAGATTGCGGGTTGGTCACACTCAGGTCAGTCAGGAGATAGATGGTTGTGCTGATCTGAGTAATCCAGTTCATCCCTCCGTTTGTAGTCTTCAGAAGAACATTATTGTTGTTACAGAGAGGTGTACTGACAGGGTCTCCTCCAAGAGCCCAGCCCGTCATAGCATTTGCAAATTCTATAGAGGTCAGTCTAAGGTTTGTGCCTGAGATTTGCCTTTCCCAGTTAATGCCTCCGTTTGTGGTCCGCAGAATGACTCCGGAGTCTCCGCATACCCACCCGAGTTGTACTCCCTTGAAATCAAGTGAGAATAGATCTTGTGAAGTACCGCTTGTTTGTGCAAACCAGCCGGACTGAGTATAGCCATTACTCCATATGAGAAGAACAGCCGAAATCGTTAAATAGACTACTTTCATAATTCCTCCTCGCATTCAACTTAAGCCAAATTAAGGTAAAGTTCAATCATCATCTGACTTCTCAACACCAATGCCGTACCTCATACTTCTCACCCCTTTCCCAAACTGAGGCTTATGACAGAAGTTCTGCATTTGACATTCATTGCTTCTCTCATAGTCATTGCATTTAGCTTGGGCACTAAATATTACATTGTCTGCTGATATTTTGATGCCTAAGTTGATTACGGGTGAAGAGTTTGAGTGATGCATTTCAGTACTCAGAATTTTCGCATACAGTTATGATAGCAAGAGTGTTGGTGGCTTTATGCCTTTATTTCCTAGCAACCGGATACAGAGACTCTGTTTCACAGGAGCACCTTAAACCTCCTCCGTTTACAGGTCTGGAAAGGATTGGATCATCCGGAAGGCTCTTTGAAGCAAACCACCGCTATGGCATAAATGCCTTGTCCGATCCTGTAGTTACCGCAAATCCGTATGTGAACATTTCCTACCTCCCCGGTTATACTTATTACGATGTATTGTCAAATGGTGCGCCGCAGAATGTCTGGCAGGATCCTGTTATGCCTCTCTATATTCATGCGGCCGTTATGACCGCTAACGATTCCGGCCTTGGTGATCTGGATACCCGGTATTTCTTAAGCACTGACCGGGGACAGTCCTGGGAATATCTTGGTACAATAGCTCAAGGAGGACCTCCGTCTTTTTTCCCGGCGATCAGTGGAATCAGTTCCGGAGCGGCTATTGTCTCATGCCAGACAACTTATGGGCAGACTCCGGTCAGGACAAAGATCTTCTACGATCAGGGGGCCGGATTTGGAGCATTTACGCAACTGGATCCGTCAAATACACCGGCCGGGCCCGGGCTCTGGCCGAGAATTGCCGTAACTCCATCCAACAACATTGTCTTTGTCAGTTCTCCGGAAGACTCTTCCGTATCATATACAAACAGCCTCGTTAACCTCGCCCCTCCCGGAACGTTTACGGGTTATGTTCCATATCCGGGAGACAATGAAGAATCCTATGCGCTTGCCGTATCTGACCTGGGGGTGATCGGACATGCATTTCTTGGGTCAGACGATACTGATCCTAATGATCTTTT
>CAZTQR010000094.1:0-8940 GCA_964615795.1 uncultured Ignavibacteriaceae bacterium | reverse complement strand
TAAAATTCAAAGAGGTCACAAAATGTCAGTACAAGAACTAGCCGACAAGATTGGCGAACTTACATTAACACAAGCTTCAGAACTTAAGAAGATCCTTGAAGACAGATTCGGCGTAACTGCGGCGGCACCCATGGTTTTAGCGGGTGCGGCACCGGCAGGCGCAGCGGCTCCTGCGGCTGAAGAGCAGACGGAGTTCACGGTCATTATCGCCGATGCAGGCGGTCGGAAGATCAATGTGATCAAGGCTGTTAAGAATGCAACAGGGCTCGGACTCACTGAAGCAAAGGCGCTCGTGGAAAGCGCTCCGAAACCAGTTAAGGAAAACATTTCAAAGGCGGATGCAGACAAGCTGAAAGCAGAACTCGAAGCTGCCGGCGCCAAAGTTGAAGTGAAGTAATTTCCGTAACAGACCAATACGTTTTACGCTATTACATTTCAAAAATTGAATAGTCCCGACTAGAATATCGATGTCGGGATTATTCATTAAATTAACCGGGGGTTAAATACATTGGAATCAAGAGAAGTTGATCTCGGATTGAAACCGATAAGCAATAAGAATGACCGTCTAACGTTTGCCAAGACACCGCTAAAGCATGATCCGCCGGACCTCCTCAAAGTCCAGGTCCAGTCATACAAAGATTTTCTTCAGGAAGATGTTCCTGCAAGCAAGAGAAAATCCCAGGGGCTTCAGAAAGTTTTTGAAGACAATTTTCCGATCACAGATTCAAGGGAGACAGCTCTGCTTGAGTTTGTTGATTATTATCTTGAGAAGCCGCACTACTCCGTAATTGAGTGCCAGGAGCAGGGGCTTACATACGCAGTCCAGGTGAAAGCCAGACTGAGACTTTCTACAAAGCCCAATACAGCGGCTAAGGAATACAACTACACTATCGAAAACGATGTGTATCTCGGCAACCTTCCTTACATGACTCAGAGAGGAAGCTTCATTATCAACGGAGCGGAGAGAGTCATAGTGAGCCAGCTTCACAGATCTCCGGGAGTTGTGTTCAGCGAATCAATTCATGCAAACGGAACCAAACTCTTCTCGGCAAGAGTCATTCCATTCCGCGGTTCATGGGTAGAGTTTACAACCGATATCAACAATCTCCTTTATGCCTATGTTGACAGGAAGAAGAAATTCTACTTCTCAACATTGCTCAAGGCTCTCGGAATCAACGAGAAGATCCAGATGCTTGAGCTGTTCGGACTTGCCGAAACAGTGAAGCTCACAGAGAAGAACTATCTTGATTACATAGACAGGATCGTGGTAGAGAATGTGGTGAACAAAGAGACCGGCGAAGACACGGGAATCACGGAAAATACGGTACTCTCCGGTGAACTTCTGCTGACTGCGCTCAACTCAAGAGTGAGTGAGCTCAAGCTCAAGAAGAAGGATGTAACCGACGGAGAAGAGATCATCTACATTACCGTAATGAGCGATGACGAGGAAAGCGAAATGCTTGATAAGATGCCCGATCATATCCCCGTAAAAGATAAAAAATCGGCCAACCTTGTAGAATCTGAAACTGAAAGCGCAAGAAGTTATATAGAAAAGCTCTTCTTCAATCCGAAGAAGTATGACCTCGGTGAAGTAGGAAGATACAAGATCAACTACAAGCTGGGCTCTGACATTGACATGACAACGACAATTCTCACGCTTGAGGATATTGTCAACATCATAAACTATATAAGAGACCTTGTTGACAACAGAAGGGAAGTTGACGACATTGACCATCTTGGCAACAGGAGAGTAAGAACCGTAAACGAACAGCTTTCGGCTCAATTTTCGCTCGGGCTTTCAAGAATGTCAAGGACCATCCGCGACAAGATGAGCATTCATGACGAGGAGAACCTGACTCCGACAAGGCTCATAAGCGCAAGGCCCATCACCAGCGCGCTGTCATCGTTCTTCGGAACGAGCCAGCTGTCGCAGTTCATGGACCAGACCAATCCTCTTGCAGAAATGACTCACAAGAGAAGGATCAGCGCTTTGGGACCGGGCGGCCTTTCAAGAGAAAGGGCAGGCTTTGAGGTTCGTGACGTTCACTATACGCATTACGGAAGGCTTTGCCCGATTGAAACGCCGGAAGGCCCAAACATCGGACTCATATCTTCGCTCTGCATTCATTCGAAAATAAATGAGCTCGGATTCATTGAAACACCGTACAGAAAAGTGGTGAACGGAGTTGTAACTGATGATATTGAATATCTTTCTGCAGAGAAGGAAGACTTCTTCCGGATCGCACAGGCAAACGAGCCGCTTGACAGCAAAGGCCGGTATGTGAACGAAAGGGTCAAGGGCAGGTTCAAAGGTGATTTCCCGCTCTTTAAGCCATCAGAGATCGATTACATGGATGTTGCAACGAATCAGATCGTCAGCGCCGCCGCCGCTCTGATACCGTTCCTTGAACACGATGACGCGAACAGGGCGCTTATGGGCAGTAACATGCAGAGGCAGGCAGTGCCGCTTCTCAGGCCGGAGGCACCGCTTGTCGGAACAGGTTTTGAAGAGATCGTCGCAAGGGATTCCAGAACCATGCTTACTGCAGAGAATGACGGAGTGGTTGAGTATGTCTCCGGTGATAAGATAATTGTAAGATACAATGTTAAGGATGATTCGGATGAGAGTCTTCTGAGCTTTGACGACAGGAAGCTTGTCGAATATCAGCTTGTGAAGTTCCTGAGAACAAATCAGGACACGTCAATCAATCAAAGGCCGATAGTTACCGAAGGACAGAGAGTGAAGAAGGGTGACATTCTTGCAGACGGCTCATCCACCCAGCACGGTGAACTTGCACTTGGAAGAAACGTGCTTGTGGCATTTATGCCGTGGAGAGGTTACAACTTTGAGGACGCCATCGTTATCAGCGAGAAGCTTGTTGCTGACGATGTTTACACATCGATACACATTGAAGAGTTCAGCCTTGAAGTGAGAGACACAAAGCGCGGCGAGGAAGAGCTTACAAAGGAAATACCGAACGTCAGCGAGGAAGCCACGAAGGACCTTGACGAAAACGGAATTGTCAGAATTGGCGCAGAGGTAAAAGAGAGCGACATACTCATAGGAAAAGTAACGCCGAAAGGTGAGACAGAGCCGACTCCGGAAGAGAAACTGCTCAGGGCGATCTTCGGTGACAAGGCAGGAGACGTGAAGGATGCATCTCTGAAGGCGCCTCCCGGCCTCAAGGGCGTGGTGATAAACAAGAAGCTCTTTTCGAGAAAGACGCGTGATACAGAAAGCAAGCGTGATGAGAAGAGAAGGATTGACAGGTATGAAGCGGAAAGAAAGAAGGAGATAAAAGACCTTAACAGGAAGATCGCCGAGAAGTTTGACACTCTGCTTGAAGGCAAGGAGTCACACGGCCTTAAGGACAGGAAAGGAAACTTTCTTGTAAAGAGCGGTGCGAAATTCAAAGAAGGGCTCTTCATCAACCTGATCGAGAATCAGGGCTATGAGCTCAGCGATTTTGATTTCGATCATGACTGGACAGAGAACAAGAGAGCTCTTTCACTCATTCCGGACATCTACAGGAACTACACCTTCAAGATGAACGAGATCGAGGAAAGATATAAGAGACTGAAGGATAAAGTTAAGCTCGGCGATGAGCTTCCCACGGGAGTCGTCAAGCTTGCAAAGGTTTACGTTGCAAAGAAGAGAAAGCTTTCGGTAGGCGACAAGATGGCAGGCCGCCACGGCAACAAGGGTGTTGTGGCCAAGATCGTGCCTCAGGAAGACATGCCATTCCTTCCGGACGGAACTCCCGTTGACATTGTCCTGAATCCGCTTGGCGTACCATCGAGAATGAATCTCGGACAGCTTTATGAAACCGCGCTCGGATGGGCGGCAAAGAAACTCGGCGTCAAGTTTGCCACACCGATATTTGACGGCGCTTCGGTTGACGAAATAATGAGCACGCTTGAATCTGCAGGGCTAAGCACTAACTCCAGGACAGACTTGTACGACGGAAAGACAGGCGAGAAGTTTGACCAGCAGGTGACTGTCGGTCAGATCTATATGCTTAAGCTTTCGCACCTTGTTGATGACAAGATGCACGCCAGGTCCATCGGCCCGTACTCTCTTATTACACAACAACCGCTCGGCGGAAAGGCGCAGTTCGGCGGACAGAGATTCGGAGAGATGGAATGCTGGGCGCTTCAGGGTTACGGCGCGGCCAATATCCTGCAGGAAATGCTTACGTACAAGAGCGATGACGTAACGGGAAGAAGCAAGGTTTATGAGGCAATAATAAAAGGCGAGAACCTTCCTGAACCCGGAGTGCCGGAATCGTTCAATGTACTGTTGAAAGAGCTTCAGGGATTGTGCCTTGATGTGAATCTCGAGGAATAGTTGAAGAGGGTCGGACAGGGTCAAAGTAATTCAAAAACAAAAATTTACTTCTAAAGAATATGGCTTTCAAAACGGAGCACAAGCGAAAGAGATTCAACAAGGTCTCAATCAATCTTGCCTCAACAGATTCAATTGTGACGAGATCGTATGGAGAGGTTCTGAAGCCGGAAACAATCAATTACAGAACATTCAAACCGGACAAGGACGGATTGTTCTGCGAGAAGATCTTCGGACCCGTAAGGGATTGGGAATGCCACTGCGGAAAATACAAGGGCATCAGGTACAAGGGAATCGTATGCGACAGGTGCGGCGTGGAGATCAATCTCAAGAGTGTAAGAAGAGACAGGATGGGACATATCACGCTCAGCGTGCCGGTAGTTCATATCTGGTACTTCAGATCAATGCCTTCAAAGATCGGGCAGACGCTGGGCATTTCTTCAAAGGACCTTGAGAGGATAATATACTACGAAACTTATGTGGTTGTGAATCCGGGCAAGTCGCAGTATAAGAGACTTCAGCTTCTCACTGAAGAGGAAGTGAATGAAGTCCTTGATAAGATGACCGATGAGGAGCACGCTCTTGATGATGATGATCCGAAGAAGTTCGTTGCGGGCCAGGGCGGAGAAGCCATAAAGGAACTGCTCAGAAGCATTAACATAGAATCAGAGATTGCGAAGCTTCGTGCAGAGCTCAAGGATGATCCTTCGGTGCTGAAGAAGACCGAGAACATCAAGAGGCTGAGAGTGCTTGAGGCATTCAAAGGCAAGCCGGGTTCAAGGCCGAACAAGCCGGAATGGATGGTGCTTGACGTTGTGCCGGTCATTCCGCCGGAACTCAGGCCGCTCGTACCGCTTGAAGGCGGCAGGTTTGCGACCAGTGATCTGAATGATCTTTACAGAAGGGTCATCATAAGAAACAACAGACTGAAAAGGCTCATAGATATCAAAGCGCCTGAAGTGATCCTCAGAAACGAAAAGCGAATGCTTCAGGAGGCGGTTGACGCTTTGCTCGACAATTCAAGGAGAGTAACGGCGGTCAAGGCGGAGAACAGGGCTCTCAAGTCGTTGTCAGATATTCTGAAAGGCAAGCAGGGAAGGTTCAGGCAGAATCTTCTCGGGAAGAGAGTGGATTACTCCGGAAGATCTGTGATAGTTGTGGGACCGGAACTGAAACTGCATCAGTGCGGCCTTCCGAAGGATATGGCACTTGAACTTTTCAAGCCGTTTGTGATCAGAAGGCTTATTGACAGGGATTATGTGAAGACAGTTAAGAGCGCGAAGAAGCTTATTGACAAGAGGACGCCGGAGGTATGGGACATACTTGAGAATGTTATTGACGGGCATCCTGTGCTGCTGAACCGTGCACCGACGCTCCACAGGCTCAGCATACAGGCCTTCCAGCCGGTGCTGATCGAAGGAAAGGCAATAACTCTGCATCCGTTTGTATGCATTGCATTTAATGCTGACTTTGACGGTGACCAGATGGCGGTTCACGTTCCTCTTTCTTTTGAAGCTCAGCTTGAAGCTCAGATACTCATGCTTTCGTCACACAATGTGCTCTCGCCGCAGAACGGCGCTCCGATCACAATCCCCAACCAGGAGATGATACTCGGCTGTTATTACCTTACCAAAGAGCTGAAGGGTGACAAGGGCGAAGGCAAAATTTATGCATCGCCGGAAGAGGTGCTCATTGCTCATGACAACAAAATGCTCGGTCTTCATGCAAGAATAAAGGTAAGGATAGACGGGAAGATAATTGAAACAACCACCGGAAGGGTGATCTTCAATACGATCGTTCCCAAGAGAGTGCATTTTATCAATGAGCTGTTGAGGAAGAAGAAGATCATTGAGACGATTGGAATGATCTACAACAAGGTCGGCAATCTTGAGACCGCAAGGTTTCTCGATGATCTCAAGGAACTTGGTTTCAAATATGCCACGCTTGGCGGGCTTTCGGTGAACATTGATGATATTGAAGTACCGGATTCAAAGAATGACATAATCAAGGAAGCTCTGAAGAAGGTTGAAGCGATCGAGAAGTCGAAAGCAAGAGGAATCATCTCAGAGAACGAAAGATACAACAAGGTAATTGACATCTGGACTCACGTCCGCGACGAAGTGAAGCGCGACCTTATGCATAACCTGACCAGGTCAAAGCAGGGATTCAACTCACTGCATATGATGATCGACTCCGGTGCAAGAGGTTCTGCCGAGCAGGTCAGCCAGCTTGCCGGAATGAGGGGACTAATGCAAAAGCCGCAGAAATCGCTTACCGGACAGGCAGGCGAGATCATCGAGAACCCGATACTTGCAAACTTCAAGGAAGGGCTTTCAATTCTTGAGTACTTCATATCAACTCACGGAGCAAGAAAGGGTCTTGCCGATACCGCTCTGAAGACAGCCGATGCCGGATATCTTACAAGAAGGCTTGTTGACGTTGCACAGGATGTGATCATTACGGAAGTTGACTGCGGTACACTGCGGGGAGTTGTGACCGAAGCCCTGAAAGAGGGTGAGGACGTAAAGGAAACTCTTGCTGAAAGGATCCTCGGCCGTGTTGCGGTTCATGATGTAGTTGATCCGCTTACAAAGAAGGTCATAATCAAATCAGGTGAACTCATCACGGAATCAGAAGCGCAGGCAGTTTCAGAAACTCCGATAACATCGGTTGAGATCAGGTCAGTGCTTACATGCGAAACCAAAAGGGGTGTTTGCGCGAAGTGCTACGGAAGGAACCTTGCGACAGGCAAGCTTGTGGAAGTCGGCGAGGCGGTGGGAATCATCGCGGCGCAGTCTATCGGCGAACCCGGCACACAGCTTACACTCAGGACATTCCATATCGGCGGCACGGCAAGCAAGATCATCACGCAGTCACAGATCGTTTCCAAATTCGATGGTAAGGTAAAGCTTACGAACATGAAGATCGTCGAGTACAAGGGCGCTCTCGGAACGGAGAACGTTTCTCTCAGCAGAAACGGCGTGATTGAAATAGTGGATGAGCATAACTCTGTGCTTGCAAAATACAAAGTTTCATACGGTGCACATCTTAAGGTGAAAAACAATGAGAAGGTGCAGAAGAACGGATTGCTTTATGAGTGGGATCCTTACAACGAAGTGATTGTGGCAGAGGACGATGGTGTGATCAGGTATGTTGACATGGAAGAGGGAAGGCAGTATGAGCAGATAAGGGATGAGCAGACCGGACATTTCCAGAAGATCGTAATTGAGAGCCGCGACAAGACAAAATCGCCGACGATTCAGATCATCAGTTCCAAGTCTGAAAAAGTGCTCAGTCAGTATCTCATTCCTGCAAAGGCAAACCTTTTGGTTGACGACGGCAATGAGGTGAAGGCGGGAACGATCATCGTGAAGATCCCGAGGGAATCAGGAAAGACAAGGGACATCACGGGAGGACTTCCGAGAGTTACGGAGCTGTTCGAAGCCAGAAGCCCGAGCGATCCTGCTAAGGTGGCTGAGATTGACGGAGCCGTTGAGATCGGCAAGATAACAAGAGGAAGCCGCGAGCTGAGGATAATCAGCAAGGACGGAAGCAAGATCGTGGATTATAAGATCCCTATCGGAAAGCATATTCTTGTAAGGCACGGTGATCAGGTGAAGTCCGGCGAACAGCTGACCGGCGGAGCGCTTGACCCTGTTGACATACTCAAGATCAAGGGCGTGTCGGAAGTGCAGGAATATCTCGTTAATGAAATTCAGGAAGTTTACAGGATCCAGGGTGTGAAGATCAATGACAAGCACATCGAAGTGATAGTAAGGCAGATGCTTCAAAAGATCAAGATCACAGACACCGGTGATACTAACTTCCTCGAAGGTGACGTTGTGCACAAGAACCTCTTTGCAGAAGAGAATGAGAAGCTGAAGGGAATGGTAATTGTGACGGATGCCGGAGACAGCGACAAGGTGCATGAAGGTTCAAAGCTTTCCAAGAAGGAAGTGAAGGAACTGAACACAGCGCTCAAGAAGAAAGACGGTGCGCCTATAAAGTCGAGGGAAGCAGTGCCGGCAACCGGAGAACCTGTTCTTCTCGGCATAACTCAGACCTCGCTTACGACGGACAGCTTCATTTCGGCAGCATCGTTCCAGGAAACCACAAAGGTACTCACAGATGCAGCCATCAGAGGAAAAGTTGACCATCTGCTTGGGCTTAAGGAAAACGTTATCATCGGACAGCTCATTCCGGCGGGTTCGGGCCTGAGAAAATACAGAGAAATAATAGTGACAGCAAAGGATGAATTCGAAGAGGAATCTGAAGAGGCAACAGAAACAAAGGCAAAGAAGAAATCTGCAGAACTCGTAGAAGAGGAATGACAATAAAGCTGTTGCTTTGAATTATGAAAGCCGCTTCCTGTGAGGCGGCTTTTTCTTTTTGAACACACCTCCCAAGGAGATGGGTATTGGATTAGGCATCTCAGATGAAAGCAGATCATTTTCATACGATCGCAAAAAAAATCCAACTCTGTCCAAAACGATTGAATTTTTTTGTGCGAAGAGTTTAGCAAATTACGATGCCAAAAGTCATTCCGCTTTCTTTTGAACGACCAAAAGAAAGCTTGGCAAAGAAAAGTCGCCCGC
>CAZTQR010000093.1:0-9116 GCA_964615795.1 uncultured Ignavibacteriaceae bacterium | reverse complement strand
TAATCGCTGAAGTCAAGCTTGAACGGGGGATTGGAAACTATGTAATCAAACGTCTTAAGCTTGTCACCGTCCTTATGAAACGGCGTAAGCAAAGTGTTTCCCTGTATGATGTTCTGAATTGAATGCACGAGATTGTTGAGAATGAGATTGAGTCTCAGCATGCCTGATGATTTCTGTGAAATGTCCTGCGAGTAGATCGTGCACTTGTCTTCGCCTATTGCGTGTGCAAGGTTCATCAGCAGTGTGCCGGAACCCGCGGCGGGATCGTAACAGGTTACATTCTTCACGGGCTTGTCAACAAGTATCGAAGCCATGATCTTTGCAACTGCATGCGGCGTGTAATACTCTGCATACTTGCCGCCTCCGTCTTTGTTGTAATCTTTTATGAGGTATTCAAAAATGGTGGAGAAGAAATCAAACTTGAGCATGAAGATCTTCTCAAAACTGAAGTTTACCAACCGGTTTACGATCGCTCTGCAAAAGTCATCGCGCTTAGAACTGTCCGTAATGTAATTGCTTAGTTCGTCAAAGAGAATTATCCTCGCACCCGTGCCGGTCTTAACTGCAAATATGTCGTTGTTGTAAATTGCAATATCGCGCAGTGTGTCGTCAAAGAGTTTGGCAAAGTCTTTCGTGTTCTGACTGTTGAACAGGTTGGAGAGGTAATGTTCCCTCTTCAGTTTTGCGCTGTCGGGGTTCATGCGCATCAGAAGCATTTCGTACTGCTTGTCGGAATACTTTGCGATCTCCTGCTCCCAGTTATCGGCTTTCTCTAATTTGGGATCAAGCTGTTTGAGCTCATAACCGAACTTGTCGTTCATGAACTTGTACAGGAAGACTTGCGTAATGATCTTGAATTCATTGCCGTCGTTCCCGAGTCCGTGAGATGCGCAGATTGCCTTAAGACTGTCAATCAGCTCTTTCGTCTTTGCGGTAAATTCCTGTGCTACCATGCCTGCACTCCTTTGTATTCGTCCATGTATTCTTTCACGAGTAAATTGTTTACAAATTTTGCCGTGTCAGGTTCAAGCGCCAGCCGGTTCCGGCTGAAACTTTCCATTACTGTCTGCATCATGAGTCCGGCAAAGTAATTTTCGTTGTTAAGCATATTCATATTATTTAGAATTCTTTCATCAACATTGTTTTTAATATCAAGAAGCGTTTCATGTATCTGGCTCTCGCGATCGGAGATATTTCCTTTCTCAAGAATTCGTTTGTGCATCCTCGCATATTTGGCATCATTCTCATACTTTGCTTTGAGCAGATTATTTTTGCGGTTGAGCTCATTCACTCTCTCAAAAAGACTCCCGAGAGACTGAATATTCTCATTCATGTCTTCCTGCGTGATCTCATCAAGATTCTTCTTGTCAAAGAGGCGTTTCAGTTCATCATACAGGGAAACAAATTCGGGATCGCGGGGATCAAAGTTGCCTCCCAATGCTTCGCGCGTTTTGCGGAGAGAGTCTTTGAGCCTGTCTGCAATGACAAGTTCTTCCTCGGATACTTTGCGGAACATGAAGACGATGTTTTCCAGAGCAACATTGAGCAGGTTCGTGGTATCAACATTGTTCTGCACTGACTCTTTGAGATTCAGCAGTTCAAGATGTCGCGCGGCTTCATAATAGAGTTGATTGAGCTTTTTGAAGTCCACTCGTTCAAGCATATCGTAGTGTCCGTAAAGGCGGATGACATTGTACAGGTTTCTGGCACTGTCCAATGCCTTCTTTATTTCGAGCACTTCTTTTCGGTCTTCGATTTCACTTATCTGCTGTGAGAAGATTTCAGCATTGGAAAGATCATAGTGAAACAGCTTCTCTTTTATATCGCTAATCTCGGCTTCGATCTCTTCCTTCGATTTGAAGAGGTTTGTATAATACTGAATCTCATCGCCAAGCTCATCCTGAAGCTCTTTGTAGTATGCCTTGTTGGTCTTGTCAAACTCCTTGCTGATATCGGCAAAATCAACCACATATCCGTAGCGGAAATTTTTGTACGGGCGGTTAACGCGTGTAAGAGTTTGCAAAAGATTGTGATCTTTTATAACTCTTCCTATGTAAAGCTTCTTCAAACGCTTTGCATCAAATCCTGTAAGGAGCATATTATAAACAAAGAGAAAGTCTATCTTGCCGTCTTTAAAATCATCCGTATTTCTCTCCCGCACCAGCTTATCATCAACATCATGCAGAATGAGAGCCGCAGTCAGCTTCTTTTGGGTTCTGTCTTGAGAAGAGAGATAATCTCCCGAGGGCTCGGCGGCGGCGGAGTAATTTTCCAAATTCTCAGTTACAATGTCTGACGTATTGTGAAGATTGTTAAAGAGTTCAAACAGTTTCTTTGCCTGATCGGAGCTGTCGCACACAACCATTGCGCCAATGCTGTGATCACCGAATCGTATCCGGCTTTTCAGGAAATCATTTACAATATATTCAAGCATCGGCCGGGCAAACTTCTCATGAGAATAAACAAATCTTCTGTCTGCATCGCCTTTGATGATCTCAATGTCTTTGAGTGCATCCTTCAACTGCATCTTGTAAGATGTCTCAATATCTTCGCGGATGAGCTTCAGCGTGTAACCGTCTGCAATTGAGGAATTGTAATAATACTTGTGAATGTAGTCACCGAATGTATCCCGGGAAGTCCTGTCTTTGCCTATGAGCGGTGTCCCCGTCAGACCGATAACAATTGCCTTACGGTCAGAGCTGATAAGGTTTGCCAGAAAACTGCCTTTCGGGTCATAACTCCGGTGAACCTCATCGAGAAAATAAACGCGCTGTGTATTGATGTCATAATCATTTGCCCTTAGCACATCCGTATCATCCTTAAACTTCTGAATGTTCACAACAGTCATTTCACGGTTTCCGGACTGATTATGAATTGCCTGATTGAGTCTGAAGTCATTCTGAAGTTCTTCTTTAGAGTTTACAGAATGGACATTCAGTCCGCGGGAAGTGAACTCCTTATGCGCCTGCTTCAGCAGATCAAGGCGGTCAACGATGAAGTAAAATTTCGGAACAATGTTTTTCTTATGAAAATAGTCAGTGAGATATTTCACATTATAGAATGCAAGTGCAGTCTTTCCGCTTCCCTGAGTATGCCAGATGATTCCTTTCTTAACGCCTCTGTCAATAGTTCTTTCGATTGCCTTAGTAGCGAAGAATTGCGGATAGCGCATGATGTGTTTCTCGATGCCGGATTCGCTGTTTACATAAGCGAAGCAATACTTGAGGATCATGGCAAATCTTTCCTTGCTGAACAAAGAAGTAAGAATCCTGTTGGTAGGCGAATCAGCAGTTTTATTTGTAATGAACTCCGCTGTATGCTTGATAGAAGGGAGATTATTGTCTTTCAGCACAAGGTTCTCGGTATCATCATCTTCCGGCTTCAGCAGAGTGTTGAGGTCAAATGTGTCCTCTTCCCTGAAGCAACTGAATGTTGCGTTAGAATATGAGCAGGAAGAATAGAACGCGCCCTGAATGGGTTCAATTGATTCGTGGTCATACTCCATATTATTGGAGAAGACAAGCAGTTGCGAGATATTGATAAACTTTCTGAACTTCTTATTCCTGAACCTTGAATTTATGCGCTCTCTTTCCGCAAGGATCCCTTCCTGGTTATTGGGTTTCTTGACCTCGATAAAAGCAAGCGGCATTCCGTTTATGAGCAGAGTAATATCGGGGCGGAATTCATCATCGCCGTTTTTGCAGGTAAGTTCAGTTACAACGTGGAAAGAATTGTTATTGAAGTTTTCATAGTCAATGAGTCTTATTCCCGAAGTTGCATTCAGCATGCCGGAAAATGATTTGCCCAGGTCTTCATTATCCAGCGCAAGAGAAATGTTCTCGAGGGTTTTTTTAACATCAGAGGAATCAATATCGGGATTTATACGCAGAATGCTTTCTTCGAAAATGCCGGTAAAGATGTTGGTGTTTTCATCACGTGAAGCGCCTGAAAGCGGCAGGTAGTCATATCCGAGCCGGCACAGATGAAGTATGGCCGGTATTTTGACACGTGAGTTTTCGTTAAAATGCATAATCCGGCAATCTCCGATGATTTGCAGGTGTAGTCAAAAATGAGTGTACTAAGTCCAAAAAGGCTAATGATATCAAATAATTAGGCCAAAGCTAAACGAATATGCAAGTATTTTCAAGAGAACATTCTTTGCAAAATTCAGCTAAAAAATTCACTGAATGGATTCTCAATCAAAGCATGTGCGAAGTCCGCTGAAGTGCCCGGAGGATTGGAGAACAGATCAACAAGCAGATTTTTGTTATGAAGATTTTCGCCATATGAAACTTAGCAAAGGGTTCATTTTCATTTAGTGTAAGCGCCAATTGTTTTGGCCAAAAGGAAAGAATCAAAGTTGCGCAAGATCCGCTGAGTTCTCCCCGAAAGGAAGCTCAGTGTTTCAGAACCAAATGGTCTCAGGCATGTAGTATTCCGGAACGGTAAACGGCAAAACATCAAAGCGGCTTGCGCCGGCTTTTGTAAGTCCGCGTTGACATTATTCCAACGATTGATTCCGCATCAGCCATTCCAACCCACGAACGAACTCGCGGGCAGTGTTTCATAAATCCCCCCAAAAAACAAAAAAGCCGCTATTGCGGCTTTTTGAAATTGTGAGACCGGGTGGTTTCGAACCACCGACCCTCTGCTTAAAAGGCAGATGCTCTACCACTGAGCTACGGTCCCGGCTTACGTAAAACTGATATTATTTCTGCGCGAGATTAAGTCTGTTAACCGCTCTCAGCAGTGCCTGCCTTGCTTCTTCCTTCTCCGCACTTGTCAGACCTTTCTTCTCAAGGATCTGCTCAGCCCTTAACTTTGCCCTGTTCGCCCTTTCAAGGTCTATCTGCTCGGTTGTTTCCACTGACTCTGCCAGCACTATGGCCTTGTTCCTGTTCACTTCAAAGATCCCGCCGCCTGTGGTGTACTCAGTCAGATTTTGTCCCTGCCTTATCTTTATCTTCCCCACTTCAAAGGACGAGATAAGCGGCGCGTGATTACTGAGCACCTGAAAACTTCCGGAAGTTCCCGGTATTGTGACCGATTCAACTTCCCCTTCAAACAGCGTGCTTACGGGACTCATTATCTCCAGCCTGAAACTCATGTTCTTCTGCCCTCTCCGTTATAAACTATTCTGAAAGTTTCTTTGCCTTCTCCATCGCTTCCTCTATGGTTCCGACAAGATAGAAAGCGTTTTCCGGAAGGTCATCATATTCACCGTTGATTATCCCCTTGAATCCTTTGATAGTGTCCTCAAGCTTCACATATTTTCCGGGAAGGTTTGTAAACTGCTCCGCAACAAAGAACGGCTGTGAAAGGAACTTCTGGATCTTTCTTGCCCTTGCCACAGTCAGCTTGTCCTCATCGGAAAGTTCGTCAATTCCAAGTATGTTAATGATGTCCTGAAGGTCCTTGTAGGTCTGAAGTATCTTCTTCACACCCTGTGCAACGTTGTAATGCTCATCGCCAACAACAAGCGGATCAAGAATTCTCGATGTTGAGGTAAGCGGATCAACGGCCGGATAAATACCAAGCTCGGAGATCTTTCTCGAAAGCTCGGTGGTTGCGTCAAGGTGAGCAAACGTTGTAGCCGGAGCCGGGTCTGTGTAGTCGTCAGCCGGAACGTAGATTGCCTGAATTGATGTGATCGAACCGGTCTTCGTTGAAGTGATCCTCTCCTGAAGCGCACCCATCTCAGATGCAAGCGTCGGCTGATAACCTACTGCCGAAGGCATTCTTCCGAGCAGAGCCGATACTTCGGATCCTGCCTGAGTGAATCTGAAGATGTTGTCAATGAACAGAAGCACATCCTTTCCCTGATCCCTGAAATATTCTGCGATTGCAAGTCCTGTCAAACCCACTCTCTGCCTTGCTCCGGGCGGCTCGTTCATCTGCCCGAACACAAGCGCCGTGTTCTTTATAACGCCTGATTCTGTCATTTCCAGGTAAAGGTCGTTCCCTTCACGGGTCCTCTCACCCACGCCCGCAAACACTGAATATCCTCCGTGATGCTTTGCAATATTATGGATAAGCTCCTGGATGATAACCGTCTTTCCCACGCCTGCACCGCCAAAGAGCCCCGTCTTTCCGCCCTTTGTGTACGGCTCGAGAAGGTCAATAACCTTGATGCCGGTCTCAAACATCTCCTTCTTTGTGGAAAGGTCCTTGAAACCTGGCGCCGGCCTGTGGATCGGATACTTCAGGTTTGTCTTGATCTCTCCCTTTCCGTCAATCGTGCCGCCGGTAACATTGATAAGCCTTCCGAGCACTTCATCGCCCACCGGAATTGAGATCGGCTCGCCTGTGTCAACTGCATCCATGCCTCTTATAAGGCCGTCTGTAGAGTCCATGGCAACTGTCCTTACACGGGATTCGCCAAGATGCTGCTGAACTTCCGTTATCAGAACTTCATCTTTTCCTTCAATATTCTTTCTCTCGATCCTAATTGCATTGTTAATGGCAGGCAGTGTGCCGCCGCTGAAGTCAATGTCCAAAACGGGTCCGATAATCTGAACGATCTTACCCTTATTGATTACATTATCAGGCATGTGTATATGTGAGATTTTTGTTGTAAAAAGTTTACAAAGATAGGAAAATCAGCGCTTAGTTCAAATGCAGTAAACCATGACTTTGGCGCGGCTGAGAACCCTAATTAACTTTCTGACCATTATCGGATCAGAATACCTGTAAAAACAAAAAGCCCCGGCCTTATTACAGAGACCGGGGCGCTTAACATGGAAATCACTGAGGGCTTTATTACTCCACCGTGACGCTCTTTGCAAGATTCCTGGGCTGATCAACATTAGCTCCCCTCGCGGTTGCAATGAAATACGAAAGGAACTGAAGCGGAATGCTGTTCAGTATCGGTGCAAAGATCGGCACAGTCCTCGGAACATAAAGCACATAATCAGACAATCTCTTGATCTCTTCATCGCCTTCATTTGCAATTGCAATGATCTTGCCCTTTCTTGCGCGTATCTCTTCAATGTTCGAAATTATCTTGTCATACGTGCTGTCTTTTGGTGCGATGAACACGACAGGCATATTCTCGTCAATCAGTGCGATCGGGCCGTGCTTCATTTCTGCCGCGGGATAACCTTCCGCGTGAATGTAGGAGATCTCCTTCAGCTTAAGCGCTCCTTCAAGAGCAACCGGGAAATTGAATCCCCTTCCGAGATAAAGGAAATTCCGCGAGTCCTTGAACTCCTCCGCAACAAATTCGTAATCCTTCTGCTTTTCGATTATCCTTCTCATCTTGTCCGGAAGTTGTTTCAGTTCGTTCGTTATCGCCGTGATCTCTTCCTGCTTTATGGTGCCTTTGTGCTGTGCGATCATAAGCGTTATCAGCGCAAGCGACATGAGCTGGCTTGTAAATGCTTTGGTTGATGCCACTCCTATCTCAGGCCCTGCGTGGATGTAAGTGCCGGCATCAACTTCTCTCGCGATCGTACTGCCAACCACATTCACGACCCCGACGGTCGTTGCTCCGAGTTTCCTGGCTTCCTTCAGCGCGGCGAGCGAATCTGCGGTTTCCCCACTCTGACTGATTATGAAAACGACATCGTCGTCATGAACGATCGGCTGTCTGTAGCGGAATTCGGATGCATATTCCACTTCTGTCGGAACCCTGCAGTATCTTTCAAGCATGTATTCTCCTACGAGTCCCGCATGCCATGCCGTGCCGCAGGCGGTGATGATGAACCTCTTTGCATTCATTATCTTGTCGCGCACCGGCTCAATGCCGCCGAGCTTAACTTCACCCGTATCGAAATTTATCCTGCCCCGGTATGTATTCTGAATTGACTCGGGCTGTTCGCAGATCTCCTTAAGCATGAAATGCTCGTATCCGCCCTTCTCAATTTCAGCAAGGTCGTATTCGATCTTCTTCGCTTCGCGGATTATGTTCTCATCTTTGATCGTCTTAAGCTGGAATCCGCCCCTTCTTATTACGGCAAACTCCCCGTCCTCAAGGTAGATCACATTTTTTGTGTAGTTCACAATTGCCGCCGCATCAGATGAGATTATGGTCTCGTCAATTCCTACACCGAACATGAGCGGGCTTCCCATTCGGGCCACAATGATCTTGTCCGGTTCGGCTTTGCACAATGCGGCAATTCCGTAAGTTCCTTCAACCTCAGTAAGCGCAATCCTTACGGCAGATTCAAAGTCATTCTTCTGCCTGAAATGATATTCGATCAGGCTTGTAAGTACTTCAGTATCGGTTTCTGTGGAAAATGTGAATCCTTCGCTCAGGAGCTTCTTCTTTATCGAAAGATAGTTCTCGATTATTCCGTTATGTATAAGGAAAATGTTCTTTCCGTGGTCAAAATGCGGATGAGCGTTGATGTCGTTGGGCTCGCCGTGTGTTGCCCATCTCGTATGTCCGATGCCAATGTTGCCTTTCAGCAGGTCTCCGTCAAACTGGCTCTCAAGGTCTTTCACTTTGCCTGCCTTCTTAAACAGCAGGACTTCGTCATCGGAATTGATAACAGCCACGCCGGCTGAATCATATCCTCTGTATTCAAGCCTTTTCAGGCCCTCAATTAATATGGGAAGAGCATCTCTCTTGCCGATATATCCCACTATGCCGCACATCTTTAACTCCTTGTTGAAATTGATGAAAATTGCTTGTGCCGAAAAAGGGAGTCGAACCCTTACGAGGTTTGAGCCTCGCCGGATTTTGAGTCCGGTGCGTCTACCAGTTCCGCCATTTCGGCAATCTTAAGTAACTTGGCTAACTTCTTTCTTCCAAATGCTGTTTTGTAGTACTTCTCTCGTCTTAAAGCTTCCATGCGCGTAGCGGCTTCTTCAATATAGACAATCTTTAGCGGTCTGTATGGTTTTGTTGACCTGACCTTTCCTGAATTATGCTCACATAACCTCTTTTCAGGATCATTTGATTGTCCAACATACCTAAATCATGTTTGTTCCGACATCAACACATAAACATAATACTTCTCGCCGGATTTTGAGTCCGGTGCGCCCGCCTGTCGTTCTCGCTTCTCCATCATATTAACCAATCTCATTCATAGATACAGCTTATCCTATTTCTTCGATGGCGGACAGGCCCGCCTGTCGTTCCTGCTTCTTCATATGTTCTGCTATATATTTTC
>CAZTQR010000092.1:0-9199 GCA_964615795.1 uncultured Ignavibacteriaceae bacterium | reverse complement strand
CATACGGCCTTGCAAGAACCACACAGGATGTTGACGTTGTTTCCGCAATGAACAGTTCTTCTTCGTTCATGTTTTGCGAGTTGCTTAAAGCTGATTATTTTCTTGATTTGGATGCCGTAATTGAAGCAATTGAAAAGAGGCAGTCATTCAATTTGATTCATTTGAAAAGCATGATCAAGATTGATGTTTTTGTGATGAGAGGTGATGAATATCACATATCAACTTTCGAAAGAATTAGAAAAGACAGCCTAAGTGAACACGACACATCTGAAAAAATAAACTTCTCAAGTCCTGAAGACACTATCCTCAGTAAACTTCAGTGGTTCAGGGAATCAGGTGAAACATCAGAGAAGCAATGGTTGGATATAACAGGAGTGCTGAAAGTGCAAAATAAACTGTTGGACTTTGAACTTCTTAGAACCTGGGCAAGCAGGCTTGGTCTCGAAGGACTGCTGAAAAAAGCGATTGAAGATTCCGGAATCGCCAGCTGACTGTTTCTGCATTGGATAATTTTAGTTTGAAAGAAAAACTTAAATCCGTAACTACGTAGTATCCTCATTGATTGGGCATCCATTCCCAATAATACGGTATCAGTAGAATGTAACTTCAGAGCCCCTCCATTTGAATGAAATGCAAATTGACAATAATTGGCTTCTTCAATTCACTTTGGACAGCTCAAACAGTCACCGCCGTAATGAATGTTATGAATTGTAATTCTACGTCATTGTGAGTAAGTTTGCTAAATTTTTTCTGACACCTATGAGCGACAAGACACACCTTTCAAAGGCATACACAAATATCCTCGTTTCGGAAATAGACAATAAAGGAGCTCTGAAAACAGGGCTTGTGCAACTTAACAGGCCCGACGTACTTAATGCGCTGAACATTGAGCTTATGAAGGAAGTGGTTGAGGCTCTTGAGGGATTTGACAGGGACGGAGAGACAGGTTGCACGGTCCTGACCGGAAACAAGAAGGCCTTTGCGGCAGGCGCGGACATCAAGGAAATGGCCGATGCAGGGGCTGTCGAGATGCTTTTGCGTGACCAGTTCGCCAGGTGGGACAGGATAAGGAAGCTCAAGAAGCCCGTCATAGCGGCTGTAAGCGGCTTTGCACTAGGCGGTGGATGTGAGCTTGCAATGTCGTGCGATATGATCGTGGCATCCGAAAGCGCAAAGTTCGGACAGCCGGAGATAAATCTCGGCGTAATACCCGGTGCCGGCGGCACTCAAAGACTCACGAAAGCGATAGGAAAAGCAAGGGCCATGGAAATGATCCTGACCGGGAAAATGTTCGGGGCGCAGGAAATGTATGAAGCCGGCCTGGTTACAAAGGTCGTTGATGCTGACCTCTACCTTGAAGAAGCCCTTGAACTTGCACGGGAGATAGCATCAAAACCGACGATAGCTGTACAGCTGGCAAAAGAGAGCGTTCTGAAATCATTTGACCTAACTATCGAGTCCGGGCTTGAGATGGAAAGGAAGAACTTCTATCTGCTTTTTGCTACCGAAGACAAGTTCGAAGGCATGAAGGCATTTGTGGAAAAGAGAAAGGCCGAATGGAAAGGAAAATGATTCGTTCACTTTCTTGTCTCCGCGGATACCGGAATTCAGTTCTTCAAGAAAAAAGCATCGCCGCAGTTTGAATTTCTTAAGGACATTCCTTGCGGCAATTGCCGGAATAGCTTTCACGGCTGTATCATTGTTTGCCCAGAACGGAAGCAACGGTGACCTGAATGCCGAACAGATAATAGAGCTCTACAAGCCGGCTCTGATCTCCATATGGATGAGGGATCAGAATTACTATGTTTATGAGTCAAACAACTACAAAGACACGACAGTCCTCAACGGCAGCGGATTCATCATTTCGCCCGACGGGCTTGTCTGTACAAATTACCATGTGGTTGAAATGATTGACAGTCTCATTGTGAAAACAAGCGACGGAGAGTTTCACAGCGCAGAACTTGTGCTTGCAGATGAGAAGAATGACTTTGCAATGATCAAGCTGAACGGAAGCGGCAGAACTTATCCGACCGTGAAGCTCGGCAATTCGGATGATCTCAAACAGGGGCAGGAAGTGTTTGCAATCGGCAGCCCTCTCGGTTTCGAATATACCATCTCATCAGGTATAATAGCCGCCCTCAGGGAAAATGAGAAAGTCTCGTTCATGGACCCGGTAACATACATGAATGATGAGAAGACATTCGAAAAAGTGATACAGGTGACAGCGGCAATCTCACCCGGCAACAGCGGCGGAGCGCTGTTCAACAAGAAGGGCGAGGTGATAGGGATCACCACTTACACTTACTCGGGTTACGGCAACCTCAATTTTGCGATCGCTATCAATCCTTACAAAGACATGATAAAGATCGTTGAGACCACAGATATGGAGAATGACCCCGGTGTGCTCGCAAGAAAGGAAGAAACGTTGTTTAACTCTACCTACAACATTGCTTCGAGCCTGAAGTCTCAGCTGACCTATGACTGGTATTTCTCAAAGCACAAAGACACAATGACAGTAGTTGATACTTTTGTGGTCAGGCAGGACTCCGTAAACCGCATGAGGCTTGACAAATCTGAGAAGGCTTATCTCAAATGCATGGAAATGAGGCCTGATTCGTTTTACATATATCAGGAACTGCTTGACCTTTATGTGCTTACGGATAACTTCGGAAAGGCGGAGGATCTATACAAAGACATACTTACAAAGTTTGACTCTGACAGCCTGCTTAATCAATTGTCATCAAGCCTTGCTTCGGCTTATTCAACATCCAGGGACTATGACAAGGCGCTGATGTTTTACAGGAAGATGCTTCAGGAAGATTCCTCTCTGACATTCATCAGATATCAGATAGCCGGAACTTACCAGTTGAAGAATGACAGTAAATCAGCAGTGAAGGAGTATAAGCGTCTGCTGAAATCAGATCCCAATTACTATGATGCTTACATCCAGCTTGGAAAGATCTACTATGATGCCGGAAAATATGAGCAGGCAGGAAATTACCTTGAGAAGGCCTATGAAAGCACTCTCAACGGAGAGTATTATGCAAGCGAGCTCACCAATCTTTACTTCTACAGGGGCATGATCGCGGCAAAGGAAGGGCGTGAGCTTGATGCAATGCTTTCGTACCTCGAACTTAAGAATACCTATGATTACAGCGGGACGTCTAAAGACAGGAAGCTCGAGCTTTATAACGAAATAAAGAAGATGGGACAATAAGATCACAAAATGAATTTTTCTGAATCAGTCTAATACAGGACAACAAAAAAATGATAAAGACCTTTGACGTAGTGATTGTAGGCGCCGGCGGAGCGGGACTCAGGGCGGCAGTGGAAATACCCAAGGAGTATTCATGCGCTGTGATATCAAAAGTCTATCCACCGAGGTCGCATACCGGAACGGCACAGGGAGGCGTCTGCGCCGCTCTCGGAAACATGGAGGAAGACTCCTGGGAAAATCACGCTTTCGACACCGTGAAAGGAAGCGACTATCTCGGCGATCAGGACTCGATTGATGTGATGTGCCGGGACGCGATCAGGGCCATCATTGAACTCGAACACATGGGAATGCCTTTCTCCAGAAACGAGAAGGGGCAGATTGCACAAAGAAGGTTCGGAGGACATACAAAGCCTGCGGACCCGAACGATCCCTACTCAAAGAGGCTTCCCGTTATGCGTTCATGCTACTCCGCAGACCGTACGGGGCATGTCATGCTTCATACCCTGTTTGAAAACTCCATAAAGAATCAGGTAACTTTCTTTTCAGAATACTTTGCAACCGATCTTCTGATCGAGAACGGCGTATGCAAAGGCGTTGTCGCGATGGACATCGCAACAAGTGAGCTTACGATCTTTCAGGCAAAGGCTGTGTTGTTTGCAACAGGCGGCAACGGACGGATATTCAGGATTACGTCAAATGCACACGTAGGCACGGGAGACGGAATGGCTCTTGTATACAGGGCGGGGCTTCCGCTTGAAGACATGGAGTTTTACCAGTTCCACCCGACCGGCCTGTGGAAGCTCGGAATACTCGTCAGCGAAGCTGCAAGGGGCGAAGGCGGAATTCTTAAGAATGCAAGCGGCGAAAGGTTCATGGAAAGATATGCTCCGACCGTCAAGGATCTTGCTCCGAGAGATATGGTGTCAAGAGCGATCATCACTGAGATCAGGGAAGGAAGGGGAATAAGGGGAAGTGACGGTACAGACTATGTTTACCTTGATGTGTCGCATCTCGGAAAGGATGTTATTGACGAGAAGCTTCCGGAGATCACCGGGTTTGCAAGAACTTACCTTGGCGTGGAGCCGACCAAGGAGCCAATTCCCATTCAGCCGACTGCACACTATGCAATGGGAGGCATTCCCACAAACGTTGACTGCGAAGTGCTCATGAATGAAATGGGTGAAACTGTAAAAGGTCTGTATGCCGCAGGTGAATGCGCATGCGTGTCTGTGCATGGTGCAAACCGGCTCGGAACAAATTCTCTGCTTGACCTTGTAGTATTCGGAAGAAGGGGTGGAAAGGCAATTGCAGAGTTTCTGAAGCATGCCGATTACCTGCCTGTTGATGAATCTGCGGCTGACAATTCAAGAAGAATTATTGATTCTGTGATGAACAGTACAGGCGGCGAGAAGATATCTGCTCTGAGGACCGAGCTTCAGAACAGCATGATGGAGCTTTGCGGCGTGTTCAGAAACGAAGAAGGCCTGAGGAAGATGATCGAGATACTCGGCGGACTTAGAGAACGTGCAAAGAATATTTCAATACAGGATAAAGGAAGAGTTTTCAACACGGAACTGCTTGGAGCGCTTGAGCTTCAGAATATGCTTGACAATGCGGAAGCAACGGTGTTCGGAGCATATGCAAGACAGGAAAGCAGGGGAGCCCATACGAGGGAAGATCATCCGAAGAGAGATGATGATAACTGGATGAAGCATACGTTTGCGTTCAAAAAGGATTCTTCCTATCCTGAGCTTAAGTACAAGCCGGTTGTGATAAAGAGATATCAGCCGATGGAGAGAAAGTACTGATGAAGTTTGCACGCATGCTGGTTGCGTCCGGAATTGCTCTGATGCTTTCTTCAACCGGCGCTTTGGCGCAGGGGGATGTTTCCGCTGATGTGATAATTGACGGATGCACTTTCACAAAGAGATTTGACACAACTGATTACTCCACGGAACTGACTGTCCGCAAAGACGGCTCTGTGACAGATACAAAGAAATATCCCGGAAGGCTCGGCAGGATCGAGGGATATGATCTTGACAATGACGGAGTGACAGAAGCAACAGTTGAGTTCTTCAGCGGCGGTGCGCACTGCTGTACAACCCTCGAGGCGTACGGAATAGCGGACGGCAGGCTGTCATTTCTTGATTCGATCTACTGGGGAAACGGCGGTTACGAGATCGCAGACCTTGACGGAAACGGAAAGTATGAAGTGACAGGAGATAATGACATGTTTGCCTATGCATTCACTTCGTATGCCGGAAGCAGGTCGTTTTTAAATATTTATGAGTTCTCAGACGGAAAATTTGTGAATGCAACGGACAGGTTCGGCCAGATTGTGAGATACAACATCGTAAGACTGATGAACGATCTTGATGCAACAGCCTACGAAGGAGTTGACTGCAAAGGAGATGGCAGGGGAGGCGACCCGGGTGAGGTAAAATCCGTCCTCGCGGCCATACTTGCAAGCTATCACTCGATTGGAGAAACCAGTCGGGGATATGAGCTCATTGGAAGCAGATATCCCTGCCCGGACAGGCAGGAGTTCATAGACCGGCTAATGAATGAATTTAAACTGAAATAGAAAAGAAGATGGATGTTCAACTAAAGATCCTCAGGTACAATCCCGAGAAAGATTCAGAACCGTACTTTCAGGATTTCACCGTAAAGGGTGTAAGCGAAGACTGGAGACTGCTTGATGTGCTTCAGGAGATCAAGTGGAAGATGGACGGAACACTCACATACAGATACTCCTGCGCGCACGGGATCTGCGGCAGTGACGGAATGAAGATCAACGGCCGCAACAGGCTTGCATGTTCTTTATTGCTCAAAGACATCAATACAAAAAAGCCGATCATAATAGAGCCGCTTCCGTCTTTACCTATCATAAAGGATCTTGTAGTTGACATGTCGAGCTTCTATGACAAGTACGAAGTTGTCAAACCTTACCTCATAAACAACACTCCTCCTCCTCCCAACGGTGAGCGTCTGCAGTCGAATGAAGATGCCGAAAAGCTGTTCGAGTCTGCAAAATGCATCCTCTGCGCATGCTGTACAACAAGCTGTCCTTCAACGTGGACTAACGAAAACTACCTCGGCCCGGCGGCAATGCTGAAGGCATACAGGTTCATTTATGATACCAGGGACGAAGCCGGAAACGAGCGAATGGACATACTTGACACACCGGACGGCATTTGGAGGTGCCACACAATATTCAACTGCATTGAAGCGTGCCCCAAGGAGATAAACATCACATGGCACCTTTCCCAGCTAAAGAAAAAGATCTCGTCGAGAGAGATATGAACTGATTGCAGTGGCAATTGGGCTGAGCCGTTTTTGTACAAAAAGCTATCGCCGAGAGCACAACCGAACGGCACCCGGTGCCTGATTCAGAAATGAAAAGCGGGAATAGCAGGAAACCGGCAACAGCGTCTCTTAAAAAGTACGAACTGACTCCGCGCACAAAATGGCTTACGAACATTTTCTGCAACTCGTCACATTGCATACGGCAAGGTGTCTTATATCAATCTTTGTAGCACAATAATATGCATGAAGCGCTTCTTAAATATCTCAGAAGCTATTCAACTGCGCCACTTTCAGAGAGTGAGATTGACGCAATTGACAGTGCGTTTCATCCTGCGAAATTCAGAAGGCGGCAATTCCTTCATCAGAAAGGGGAGATTTGCAGGTCTGTGGCTTTTATCGTAAAAGGAGCCATGCGGCAGTACAGCATAGACAGCAAAGGAGTGGAGCACATTGTGGGCTTGTCAATTGAAAGCTGGTGGGCGGGAGACCGTCAGAGTTTTGAACTGCAAGTTCCCTCAAAATATTTTGTGGATGCCTGGGAGAATACGGAAGCTCTTGTAATTTCCCGTGATGCAATTACAGAAATTGCCGTGATCCCGGCTGTTCGCGAAGCAATGTTTCAAATCAGCTCAAACAGCGCAATCGCCTTGCTTGACAGGCTGAACACATCTATCAGTCATACTGCAGAGGAGCGATATGCAGAATTGCAAAATCAACATCCCGAACTGCTTCTTCGTTTTCCACAGCACATAATTGCATCTTACCTTGGTATGACCAAAGAAACTTTAAGCCGCATTCGCGGACAGTCGTCGAAAAAGTAGCGATTCCTGCCCGCATCGCAGACTGTTGACGATTGTCAACAGTATTTTTTATCAAATGTCATCGTTTTTCGCTTGCTTTGTTATGCATTTTTGTAATGACAAACAATTCAAACCAAGTGCTAAGAAAAATGAAGACACAAAATCAGACATCAAAAGCAATCAATTCTTCACTATGGATTGCGCAGTCGGTTCTTGCGGTGATATTCTTTTTGACAGGTTCTATGAAGTTGACACTGCCTATTGAAAAGATATCTGAAATCCTACCCTGGGCTGCTAATGCTCCGGAGGAGCTCATTCGTTTTATTGGATTGAGCGAATTGCTCGGAGCCGCGGGATTGATCCTTCCTGCTGCTCTGAGCATAAAGCCGTTCCTTACCCCGCTGGCTGCTGCATGTTTGGCAATAGTTATGCTGGCCGCTGCCGCATTTCACTTTTTGCGCGGAGAGTTTTCGCATATCGCGGTGCCGGTCACAATGTTCCTGATGTCTGTTTTCATAGTTCGGGGCAGAACAAGAATGTTCTCTCAGGAAGACACTAGGCCCCAAATCGCACGAGTGAGAACTGTTTCTCAATAAATTTTCATTAACAACAAAAATCACAACAATGAACAAGATGTTAGTGGCCGTTTTTGACAATGAGGCCAATGCACACGAAGGGTTAACAGAACTTAGATCGTTACACAGAAGCGGAGACATAAGCATGTACGCTTCTGCAGTAATCAGTAAAGACAACAGCGGAAAGCTTTACATCAAGTCCTCTGATGATGAAGGCCCGGTTGGAGCCGTTACAGGACTTGCGGCAGGAAGTATGATCGGACTTCTCGGCGGCCCGGCCGGATTTGCAATAGGTGCAGTTGCAGGATCACTTCTCGGGTTGCTGTTTGATGCAGATCATGAAGATGTAAACATTGAATTCATTAATGACGTATCCAATGCGCTCAGTAACGGCAAGACAGCAATAGTAGCTGAGATTGATGAAGACTGGACCATTCCGATTGATAAAAGGCTTAAGCCATTGAATGCAATAGTTTTCAGGAGATACAGATACGAGGTGATTGATGAACGGCTGGAAAGGGAATCGAAAGCAATTGCGGATGAATTCAGAGCGTTGACGGACGAACTTGAACAAGCAGGAGAGGAAGAACGAGCGGTAATAAGAGCTGAAATTGAGCTTCTTAAGAGCAAGGCAAATGCCACCGGCGCAATGCTTGACAACAAGATCAGCAGCATTGAAAAAGAGCTTGACGGAAAGGTCACTGCAATGCAGGCACAGATAAGTGAAGCCAATGAAAAGCGTAAAGCAAAACTGCAAAGCAAGTTGAACTCAGTCAAAGCTGATTACAGCATGAGAACATCCAAGCTGAAAAGGGCATCTGCCTTGATCAAAGAGGCGTTGTCTGTGAAATCAGGATCTGTAAGAACACCGGCACTCTCAGCGTAGTTCATAGAATTGCGTGCCAAACATCGACGAACCGTGGCGAAGATAACGGAGCTGCGGTTCGTTATCTGTGTATTGACACTCGATACAGATCATTCATCATCTAAAGCAGTTCTTTCAGAATATGAAATTCGCGATGTGGTGAATCGTTCCAGGCTCTAATTCTCACAATTTTATGTCATGAGATAATCCACAGCGCTTCCCGTTCATTCGTGAATTCATGGCTGACGCTTCTTGGCCACGGAATAACTATCCGTACTCCTGCTGAAAGGCAGTTACTGCTGTCTCATCCCGTCTCATATATTCGTGGTAAGAGCATTCAGCCAGGAATACACGAATGATGTCTTTCGCATTAAATTATTCAGTGACATGCAAAGTTGACGCAAAGGTTTAAAGATTCTAAAGATTAAACTTTAAT
>CAZTQR010000091.1:0-9498 GCA_964615795.1 uncultured Ignavibacteriaceae bacterium | reverse complement strand
CGAACTCTTTTGCTGAGCGTCCGAACTCTTTTGCTAAGCGTCCGAACTCTTTTGCCGGGTGCATAATGTTCATTTGCAGTGCATTTTTAAACATTTGTCATTCGGGGCGGAACTCAGGCAAAGTCAGAAGCCCCTGAATGTACCTGATTCCGCCGGCTTTCGAAGTTTCCGGGGAAGCCGGGCACTTCAATCAGAACCAAAGTACAGAAAGAGCTGTATTCAACCGATTCCCGGCAGGTTCATCAATGGCTTTTTCCTTACAATCCGTGCGACAAACAAACGATTCACCGCAATTTAAGAGAAATGATTTTGCGTTCCAAAGTTAAGTTTTTCACTTTGTGAAAGCAGAAGGGGGGTGGAATTGGTTAACTATATTATCTATTGTGATATTAGCTGTTCCATTGTGAGGAAAAAGATTTTTTGTCCAAAGTGTTTGAAGGTTTATTTAGCCGGTATCGATTTGCAGATTGGTCCTGATATCCGTTCCTTCATTCCAAGTGCAATTGTTGCGGATTAAGAGGACATATTTTCATTGCCGTCTCCTTCTGGTATTTGAAGTTATTGTATCTCACGAATATTCTAACCAGTAATTGTAAAAAGTCAAAGTGAGTATAAGGTAATTGCATGAAAATATTCATTTCTTATGAAGCCTCTGCAATCTACAATAGCTTTTCAAATAGATACTACCAATAAACTAAATTTACTTACTTGGGAAATTTTGAGATATTCATGCAAGATTATTTTTGAAGCAGGATTTGCATTATACAATGCTGTATACTGATTAAGTCAAATGGAGTGAGTTCAAAAGGGAAAAATGTGGTAAGATGAAATACTTAACATGACACAGGACATTTAAAGGAGTAAACAATGAGCCAAAACTATACAAGAGCGATATTGTTCAGAGATTTGATAGCTAATATTAATTTTCATTCTAATCATTTCAAATGAATGTCGTTGACCTTCATAACAAAATACTTGCAGATTATGAATCCTTTATTAGAAGTTTCATAAACATCAGAAATCCAAGAATAAAGGATGTTGTTGAAACGGAACTTGCATCAAACAAACTCTGGCCGGACCCTCTAATACAATTCAGTCCTTCTTATGAAACAAGTGAGTCAATAGATGATCTTTTCAAGGAACACTTGGTTCATTCCCATTTAAAATACATTGTCGGAAGCTACAAGCTGTACAAACATCAGACAGAAGCAATTAAATTAGGAGTTCAGGGAAAGGACTTTGTTGTGACATCCGGAACAGGGTCCGGTAAGTCACTTACATATCTTGCTACCATATTTGACCATATACTCAGAAACAATGTAGGGCAGAAAGGCATCAAGGCAATAATAGTTTATCCGATGAATGCTCTTATCAACTCACAGTCAGAAGAGATCAATAAATATAGGGAGAATTTTGAGAGGGAATTAAATTTGGAATTCCCAATCAAGTTTGGACAATACACCGGACAGGAAAATGAAGAAGAAAGAGCACGCATAAAAGAAGACTTGCCACACATCATTCTCACGAATTACATGATGCTTGAACTGATCATGACCAGGCCCGGAGAGAGAGAACTAAGAAAATCAATTTTTGAAGATCTGAAGTTTCTGGTATTTGATGAGCTTCATACTTACAGAGGAAGACAAGGTTCCGATATTTCGATGCTGATTAGAAGGATAAAGAGCAATGCAAGTAACAAGCTTGTATGCATTGGCACTTCTGCCACTATGGTTTCGGATGATAATTCCTCACCGGATGAGAAAAAGAGAGCAGTTGCCGGCGTTGCCTCCAAGATTTTTGGGACAGAATTCAGCGCTGATCAGGTAATCAATGAATATCTTGTTTCATCATTAGGAACAACTGATGAGGAAGTTACCCCTGAAGAACTTGCATCATGTTTAAATGAAACTATCCCTGAAGTACCGGATGAAAAGATTTTTCGAAAGAATAAATTGGCAGTTTGGATTGAAAGGAATGTTGCCCTTGAGTACAAAGATGGAATGTTTGTCAGAAGAAAGCCCAAGACGTTGGATGATATTGCTAGTGAACTCAGAGAGATAACTCATTCGGATTTAGAACTCTGCAAGTCGGGATTACTGAACACATTGGAGTGCGCAGCAAAACTTAACAGCGATGAGAAGAAGTCAGGAAACATACTACCATTCAAACTACATCAATTCATATCACAGACAGGTACGGTCTATGTCACTCTCGACATGAGTGACAATCAGTTTGTCACTCTCGACCCCGGAGCATTCAAAAATGTAGATGATGTTAACCTCCCTCTGTATCCGGTTGTTTTCAGCCGACTTAGCGGTTGCGAATTCATTTGTGTTTATAAGAATACTTCCAAAGGCACACTCTTGCCAAGAGAATTCAAACAGGTTTATGATGAAGACGAAGAAGCACAAGGCGGATACCTGATTCCCGATTCAAACATCTGGAATCCTGATGAAGATATGGACAGCCTTCCGGATACATACTTTAATGTCAATGTAGCCGGTGAAAGAAGATTAAAGAATGAGTATAAACATCGGATTCCTACCAAGATTTATTTTGACAAAGAAGGAAATTTTTCTGAAACAGAGCAGCTTGAGTTTGAAGGTTGGTATATGCCGGCAAAGCTCCTGTTTGATCCTTCAAGCGGAACCTTTTTTGATACTAAAACCAGTGAAGGAACGAAACTTACCAAACTGGGAACTGAAGGTAGGAGTACTTCAACTACTGTCCTTTCATTGAACATCCTGAAACAGCTTCATCATGCAAAATATTCATTTGCAGATCAAAAGCTGCTAAGCTTTACTGATAACAGACAGGATGCCGCTCTTCAGTCCGGACATTTTAATGATTTTGTTGAGGTGGTAATGCTGAGGTCTGCAATTTACAATGCCCTCAAGCATTCGAAAAATAATCAACTCGATTTTTCTACACTACCGGATGCCATCTTCAAGTCTCTTAACCTTAAGCAGGAAGAGTATGCAGCAAACCCAAGCGCTAATTTTCCATCGAAAATAAGGGACAACGAAGAAGCGCTAAAGCTGTATATCATGTACAGAGCACTCTATGACTTAAGAAGAGGCTGGCGTGTTATCCTGCCTAATCTTGAGCAGTGCGCCCTTCTCGAAATAGATTATGCAAACTTAAAAGAAAATTGTGAGCACGAAGCTGCTTGGGAAAATATTTTGCTGTTGAAAGACTTTAGTGTCCGGGAAAGGATTGACTTCGTCTATCAGATATTGGATTATTTCAGAAAGGAGTATGCAATACACAGCGAAAACTACCTAGCAACTGATGTCATCAACAATAACAGAAAGAAGATCAACGAACTTCTCAGGGAACCGTGGAAGTTCGAGAAAAATGAAGATATCAATGAGCCCTGTTACATGCGGATTGATAAGCTTCTGGAGCGGGTAAGATTTTTTCACAAAAGCATTGGTCCCCGAAGCAGCTTGGGTAAGTATATAAGATTGAAAGCAAAAGAAAAAGGTTTACAGCTCAATGAAAATGAATACAGGGATTTTATGACGAAACTTCTGTCTTTGCTGAAAGAAGGAGGCTGGATTCATGAAAAGAATGTGAGAAATGGAAATTCAACAATTAAGACCTACCGCTTGAACATTTCTGAAATAATCTGGAAAGCG
This sequence comes from uncultured Ignavibacteriaceae bacterium, assembly GCA_964615795.1. Lineage (GTDB taxonomy): Bacteria > Bacteroidota > Ignavibacteria > Tepidaquicellales > Tepidaquicellaceae > JADJAH01. The sequence goes on along the minus strand of CAZTQR010000091.1, from coordinate 5,857 downwards.
GGTAACGAAGAGTCAGTCAAGCAAGACCCGGTGAAACTTCGATCTTACATGAATAATGAACTAAAGCCAAATTTGTTCTTTCAAAATCTTTACAAGACTGAATTTGGAAAGTACAAAAGATTCATTGGTGATGTTCATACAGGACAGAATTCTTATGAAGAAAAAAAAGAAAGCGAAGTAAAGTTCAGGAAGGGTGATATAAGTGCCCTATACTGCTCACCTACAATGGAGCTTGGCATAGATATTTCAACACTCAATGTCGTGCACATGAGAAATGCTCCTCCTAATCCTGCAAACTATGCACAAAGAAGCGGACGCGCGGGAAGAAGCGGAAAGGCAGCTCTTGTCTTTACTTACTGTTCTGCTTTTGCCCCGCATGATGTTCACTATTTCAAGAATTCCGTGAAAATGGTAGCAGGTAATGTAATTCCTCCAAGACTTGAATTTAGCAATGAAGAGCTTCTGCTTTCTCACCTGAATGCGGTTTGTTTTGCTGAATTGAATCTGGGCGGCGGACAATCAATTCTTGATTTCATAGACATAAGTGATAGGTCGGCTCTGCCGCTTAAGAGTGATGTGAGCTCAAACATAATATTGAGTGACTCACAGAAACGCTCTTTGACAGATTTGTTCAAAAGAATAATCTGTGATTTTGAGCCGGAGCTAGCCGGGTCGAGGTGGTTCAATGATACATGGATAAGAAACAACATTGAAAGATTTCCCTTCAACTTTGACAAGGCTTTTGACAGATGGAGAACGCTCTACAGATCCGCTATGAATCAACTTGAAGAAGCTCAAAGGGTTATACGTGACGGAGTTCTTGGAACAGCCGGTGAAACATACAGGACCGCTGACAGAAAGCAGCATCAGGCGCAAAAGCAATTGAAACTTTTGGCAAACAACTCTAACTCAAATTCATTGTCAGAGTTTTACCCTTACAGATATCTTGCATCCGAAGGGTTCCTGCCTGGGTACAACTTTACACGCCTCCCGCTCAGAACCTTCATTCCGTCGGGAGATTCAGGAGCTTATATATCGCGTCCAAGATTCCTTGCTATCAGAGAGTTTGGGCCGGGCAATTTAATTTATCATAAGGGAGCAAAGTATAAAATTGAAGAATTGATTTGTCAGGACCTGGAGAGCAGTCTGAAAGAAGCAAAAGTAGTTACATCATCCGGATACTATCTTGAAGGTGATCAACTCAATTCCGAGTTATGTCCCTTCACCGATGTAAACCTCACGACTGAAAACAGCGCAGTTATTAAAGACCTCGTTGAAATGTCAGATACAAGAACAGAACTGCAGAAAAGGATCTCTTGCGAGGAAGAAGAAAGATTGACTCACGGATATCTGATGAATACATATTTCTCAGTTCCGGCCGGCATGGAATCAGTTGTGACTGCAAAAGTTAAGAACGATGGTCAGGACTTTCTGAATGTTCGATTCATTCCTACTGCCAGACTCGTAAAGGTAAACAGAAAATGGAAGATCAATAATAATGAGGGCTTCCTGATCGGTATGACTTCCGGACTCTTCAAAAAGAAATCCCAACTTGAGAATGCGAATGAAAATATCAAATGCATCAAACTATATACCACTGATACAGCAGATTCACTCTATATTGAACCTGTGACCGCTTTAGGATTGGAATATGAAGGAGTGCTCACTTTACAATATGCGCTGAAGAGAGCAATAGAGAATATGTTTCAGGTTGAATCCAATGAAATAGGCGTAGAGTTAATGGGTAATCCTTCACACCCGAATATCTTTATCTATGAATCTTCAGAAGGAAGCCTCGGTGTATTGTCGCAGTTTGTTGAGGATGTTACAAAGTACAAAGAGCTCATTGAAGAAGCGATCAGAGTCTGCCGTTACGAGGAGGAGGAATATAAAGAGCCCGCTTCCTATGACGATCTGCTGAGTTACTATAATCAGCCGTTTCATGATAAGATAGACAGGTTCTTGATTAAAGATGCATTGGAGAAGCTGCGCGTATGCAGTCTCGAGATTATCACTTCAGACACAATGGGTGACTATGACGAGCATTATCAGAGACTTTTGAGAATGTTTGACCCAAACTCTTCAACTGAGCTTAGGTTCCTCAAATATCTGTATGATAATAATCTCAGATTGCCTGACGATGCACAGAAAAGAGTTGACGGAATATATGCTCAACCGGACTTCTTCTACAAGCCGGACATTCATATCTTCTGTGACGGAACTCCTCATGACGATCCTGCAACAAATGATAAGGATCGAATAATAAGGGATGCAATAAGAGATTCAGGACAACAGGTGATAGTATATCATTACAAGGATGACCTTGATGAACTGGTTGAAAGGAGGCCGGATGTCTTCAGAAAAGTTCGCTGATATGGTGTTCCAAACCGGTTCTCTTGTCCGCGCAAGGAACAGAGATTGGATAGTCTTGCCTTCTTCAAACAAGGACCTTCTTCTCCTTAAACCGCTTGGCGGATCCGAAGAAGAGATTACAGGAATTTATCTCCCGGCAAGATTTTCTTCTGATAAAATTGAGTCCTCCGAATTTCCTTTGCCGTCAAAAGATGATATCGGAGATTTGGAATCTTCAAAGATCCTTTACAACGCAGCGCGGCTATCATTCAGGAACGGCGGCGGACCATTCAGGAGTCTCGCAAAGCTTTCGTTCAGACCGAGGTCATATCAGATGGTTCCTCTGATCATGGCGCTTAAACAGGAAGTTGTCAGACTTCTTATAGCAGATGATGTAGGTGTTGGCAAGACAATTGAAGCTCTTCTGATTGTGAAAGAACTTCTTGAAAGGAAAGAAATAGACAGGTTTGCAATTGTTTGTCCTCCGCATCTTTGCGACCAGTGGCAAACGGAACTGAAGGACAAATTCGGAATTGAAGCCGTGATAATCCGTTCAAATACTCAGGGCAAGCTTGACAGGGAGATTGAGACGGTCCGTGACATTAGCGTTTACCACTATTACAAAAATCAGATCATCTCAATTGATTACATAAAGTCTGACCAGAGAAGACAGGTCTTCATTCAGGATTGTCCTGAAATGATCATAGTTGACGAAGCACATACAGCGACAAAACCGGCAGGCGCTTCCAGAAACCAGCAACAGCGATATGAACTTCTGTATGAGCTGTCGAAGAAGAAGAATCAGAACCTTATCCTTCTGACGGCAACGCCTCACAGCGGCAAACAGGAGGAATTCCAGTCATTGCTTGGTCTCCTCAGGCCTGAATATGAAACGATAGACACAGGAACTGCCTCTCCTGCTATGAGAAAGAAGATCGCTGAACAGTTTGTTCAGAGAAAACGCGCAGATGTAACTAAATGGCTGAATGAAGACACTCCTTTCCCAAAACGGGAATCAGAAGAGATTGGCTTTTCATTTTCCGGAAGCTATCTGAATGTATTCAATGATACGCTTGACTTTGCACACAGGCTTACAACAAAAGCAGTGAATGGCGAGAAACGAAAGCGATATAATTACTGGGCCGCACTTGCACTGCTTCGCGGAATCATGTCAAGCCCTTCTGCAGGTGTCGAGATGATCAAGAATAAGCTTCAGAAAAATGTTGAGCCCGATCCTGAACAGGATTATGGAGAAATGAATCCTATGCTTGAGGATGAGTTCAATGCAGACTCTGACTATACGCCTTCAGACCTTCTGAACAAGAGCGATCTGTCAGATCAGGAAACCAAAGCATTAAAGAGCATTTCGGATAAGCTCGAAACTCTGAAAGGCATAGACAATGACGCCAAGGTCAAAACAGCGCATGACGTTGTCATAAAATGGCTGGATGAAGGATTTGACCCGGTGATCTTCTGCAAGTATATCGCTACCGCAAAATATGTCGGCGAGCTTCTCTCAGATTCGATAAGAGACAAATGTCCGGATGCGGATGTACAGGTCATCACAGGTGAGGATCCAGATGAACTTCGGAAGCAGAGAATCGAGGAGATGTCAAAGCATAAGCGAAGAGTTCTGATTGCAACCGATTGCCTGAGCGAAGGTATCAATCTTCAGGAGTCATTCACGGCAGTAATGCACTATGATCTGCCCTGGAACCCAAACAAACTGGAACAGCGGGAAGGAAGAGTTGACAGGTTCGGGCAAACCAAAGATGTTGTCAAAGTTAACCTTCTGTATGGCGCAAACAATCCCGTGGATGGCGTAGTGCTTGAAGTGATAATAAGAAAAGTAAGACAGATCCGGAAAGATATTTTCATCTCAATACCTTTTCCTGAAGATAGTAAGTCAATTATGGATGCTGTGCTTCACTCCGTTCTGCTGAACAGGAAGTACGGGAAGACTTCAGAGCAGACAGTAATTGAATTTGATGAAGATAAGGATGTAACAAATTACAAAGTTAAAGTCACCAAAGAACTTGACGAAGCGGCAGCAAGAGAAATTGCATCAAGAAATATCTTTGCGCAGAATGCGATCAAACCTCAGGAAATAGAAGAAGACCTGAAGGAAACCGATATATCAATCGGTAATACTGAAGATGTGAAGAATTTTGTAACAGCAGCTTTGCAGAGGCTTGGAGTTCAGACAGATGTTTATAGAAAAGGATACAAGATTTTTACTCAGAATCTTCCCGAAGAACTTAAAGGACTCTTGCCTTCCGGTCTTGAAATCAAGGTAAGTTTCGATTCTCCTACTCCGGAGGGATATTCATACATTGGCAGGAACCATGTGTTTGTTGAACAATTGTGTAATTACATTCTGGGAAATTCTATCCGGCATAATGTAAGCAAGGGCGCGGCAAGAGCAGCTGTTATCAAAACAAAGGATGTTAAAGTGAAGACAACCTTGCTTCTTTTCAGAGTAAGGAATGTCATAGCTGAAAGAAAAAGCGGCAGACAACTTGTTGCAGAAGAAATGATAATGACAGGTTATAAGGGAAGCCCGTCAACAGGTGTGGAGTTTTTAGAACTTGATACAGCAAAGAAGCTGCTCTTTGAAACAACTCCAAGTTCCAACATAAGCAAGCAGGCTCAGGAAGATTATCTTATCAACGAACTGACGAATCTTCGGGATTTGAATGAGGAGTTTAATAAGACAGCATTCGACAGAAGCGAAAAACTTGTAGAAGCTCATGAAAGATTCAGAAAAGCAGTTGGCGGCTTCGCCTACCAATCTGTTGAGCCGGTTCTGCCTATGGATTTGATGGGGATATATATTTTACTTCCTCAATGAAATGAGACATTCCTATTTTGTCTATATTTTGGCGAGCAGTAAGAATGGTACTCTATATACAGGTGTTACAAATGATCTTCTGCGAAGAATTGTTGAGCACAAAACAAAACAGGTCAAAGGGTTTACGCAGAAATATGGAGTTGATATGCTTGTCTGGTTTGAGCAAACTGAAAGCATAGAAGGAGCTATTATAAAGGAAAAGCAGATCAAGAAATGGAACCGTGAGTGGAAGATAAGGGAAATTGAAAAGGCAAATCCTGATTGGAAAGACTTGTTTTATGAATTGGGTGGAAGTGAAGAGATGCTCGAGGCTGTAAGAAGACAACTGACTACTTAGTATGTCGTTCCCGAGTGCTCCTGTTTTGGACCCAATTGTGAAGAACAAGTCTGTCACCCCCGAGTGCTTCTGTCGGGGGTCCACATGTGAAGAGCAAGCGTGTCGTCCCCGAGTGCTTCTGTCGGGGACCCACATTTGAAGTGCATTGAGCTCTTTGGATTCCCGCCTGAAACACGCGGGAATGACAAATTGGGGAGCACGCGGGAAAGACAAGATAGAGTTTGTCACCCCGAGTGCTTCTGTCGGGGGTCCACATGTGAAGCGGAGTTGAGTCCTGTGGATTCCCGCCAGAAGCACGCGGGAATGACAAATTGGGG
>CAZTQR010000090.1:0-9708 GCA_964615795.1 uncultured Ignavibacteriaceae bacterium | reverse complement strand
AAGGCATGGACAGAGAATGAAATGATCAGAATTGATTACACCAACACGGAAAAGGGAATGCGTCAGGACTTCATCATAAAACAAAGGCCTGCCGGGGAAGGAAAGCTGAGACTTGATCTTGCGGCAGAAACAAAACTCAACATGATCTTAGGTGCAGATGCATTGATCTTCAGCAACAACAGCGGTGAAGAGCTGATGAAGTACTCAGCTTTGAAAGTGTGGGATGCGAAAGGGAAAATATTGCGTGCGTACTTTGAACGGAAGGGAGATTCACGGATCAAAAATTATGAGACCGGTAACGGTGACAATGGGATTACCCAAAAACGAAAAAGGAAAAATGAAGAAGTTGTTAATTACTTCAGCATAGTTGTGAACGATGCTGATGCAGTATATCCGATCACCATAGACCCTCTCTCAACATCTCCCGGCTGGACAGCAGAAGGAGAGCAAATGAGTGCAAACTTCGGAACATCAGTCTCGACTGCAGGTGATGTGAACGGCGACGGATACTCTGATGTGATAATCGGTGCACCGGAATATGATAATGGTCAGACAAATGAAGGAAGAACATTTGTCTATCACGGTTCGTCAACAGGGTTGAGTGCAACTGCAAACTGGACAGCAGAGATAAATCAGGCAAGGGCAAGTTTCGGAAGTTCAGTTTCAACTGCAGGCGATGTGAACGCCGACGGATATTCTGATGTGATCATCGGCGCAGTGAATTTTGACAATGTTCAGGTTAACGAAGGCAAGATCTATGTTTACCACGGTTCATCTGCGGGACTGAACACAGCCGCTGACTGGATGTTTGAGAGCAATCAGGATAATACTTTGCTGGGAGTTTCCGTTTCGACAGCATGTGATGTGAACGGCGACGGTTATTCGGACATAATTGCAGGTTTGCCAAACTATAACGGCGGACAATCTTTCGAAGGCAGAGTTGTTGTATTTCACGGTTCAGCTTCCGGACTAAGCACGTCTCCTGACTGGATTTCAGAAAGCAATCAGGCAAATACAAACTACGGACGTTCTGTTTCATCTGCAGGTGATGTTAACGGTGACGGATTCTCTGATGTCATTATCGGTGCTTCGGGTTATGACAATATAGAAACAGACGAAGGCGCAGCATATGTGTTCCATGGTTCTGCATCCGGCCTTTCATCATCTTCAGACTGGAACGCTGAGAGCAATCAGGCATTTGCCAACTTTGGCATCTCTGTTTCTACTGCCGGAGATGTGAACGGAGACGGATATTCCGACGTAGCAGTTGGCGCATACGCCTATGACGATCTTGCAATAGACGCAGGCGCAATATTTGCTTATTATGGCTCAGCCTCAGGGCTAAATGCTTCTCCAAATTTCAGCACTTCAAATAATCAGGAGAGTGCCGCATTCGGTTACTCGGTTACTCTTGCGGGCGATGTTAACGGTGACGGATTCTCTGACGTGATAGCCGGCGCATATGCATATGATAATGGTCAGAACAGTGAAGGAAGAGCATATGTTTACTACGGCTCTTTGACAGGATTACTTCCGCAGCAATCAGGTCCTTTCCAGTGGATTACGGAAAGCGATCAGGCAAATGCATACTTTGGATATTCCGTTTCAACAGCCGGAGATGTTAACGGCGACGGCTATTCCGATGTAATTGTCGGTGCTTACGGTTACGACAACGGTCACAGCAACGAAGGAAGTGCATTTGTCTATCATGGCTCTCCCGGCGGATTGAGATCTTCGGCAAGTCATACAGCGGAAAGCAATCAGTCTGACGCTAACTTCGGATATTCAGTTTCAGCGGCAGGTGATGTGAACGGTGACGGATATTCAGACATAGTGATAGGTGCAGAGTCATTTGATAACGGCGAATTGAACGAAGGCAGAGTCTATGTCTTTCACGGTTCAGCTTCAGGACCGGGCGCATCTGCGGACTGGATAGCTGAAAGTGAGAGAGATAATGCGCGGTTTGGCTGTGCGGTCTCAACTGCAGGTGATGTGAATGGTGACGGTTACTCCGACATAATCGTCGGAGCGAATCTCTACACGGGGGATCAACCTGATGAAGGCAGAGCTTATGTTTATTACGGTTCGGCAACAGGTCTGACTGCATTTCCCGACTGGATCGCAGAAGGCAATCAGGCAAATTCATTCTTTGGAGGTTCTGTATCAACTGCCGGAGATGTGAACGGTGACGGATTTGCCGATGTAATTGTCGGTGCGAAGCTTTATGACAACGGACAGAACCAGGAAGGGAGAGCTCTGGTGTACTTCGGCTCATCTTCAGGTCTAAGCACGATTGCAAACTGGTCTGCAGAAGGAAATCAGAACAATTCAAATTTCGGAGGTTCTGTCTCAACTGCCGGAGATGTGAACGGTGACGGATTCTCTGATGTGATCATCGGCGCAACGGGATATACTGACGGGCAATCATTTGAAGGCGGCGCTTATGTTTATTACGGTTCGGCTTCAGGCCTGAGCAATACCGCAGACTGGATTACGCAGGGCAATCAGACAAACGCAAACTTCGGCTGTTCGGTATCTTATGCGGGTGATGTAAACGGCGACGGATATTCTGATGCAGTGATCGGCTCGCGGCTGTTTGACAACGGATTTACGGATGAAGGAAGAGCGTTTGTGTTTCACGGATCATCTTCCGGATTGAGCAGTGCTGCAGACTGGTCCGCGCAAAGCTATCAGTCATCAGCAGGCTTCGGCAGTTCCGTATCTTCAGCAGGTGATGTGAACGGTGACGGATACTCTGATGTCATTATTGGCGCCCCGAATTTTGACGGCGGGCAGGTTGATGAAGGAACAGTGTTTGTCTATCACGGTTCACAAACGGGATTGAATCCGACTCCGGACTGGACAAAGGAAAGCGATCAGATCGGTGCAAACTTTGGAAATGCGGTATCCTTTGCAGGTGACGTGAACGGTGACGGATACTCTGATGTAATAGTCGGAAGTTCTAGTTATGATAACGGTGAATCCAACGAAGGTAGAAGCTATGTGTATTACGGAAATCTGGCAGCGGGATTACGTTCAACAGTACAGCAGTATAAGCCCGGCTCATACGATGTTGTCAGTTCAGGCGGACTTACAGGTTCGGACGGTGAAGTGAGGATGAGTATTTTCGGAAAGAGTCCTTTTGGAAGATGCAACGGAAGAATTGTATATGATCGTGTTACAAGCAGTGTAGCATTCAACAGCATAACAAGCACATCTTTTGCCGGATCAGGATCATACACAGATCTTGGAACAGCAGGTGTGCAATTGACTGATGATGAGGCAGGATTAATGTCTGACAAAGCCTACAGATGGAGGGCAAGAGTTCAGTATGACATGGTGAAAAATCCTTACCGGAAATTCGGACCCTGGAAATACTATAACAGCTATGTTCCGGTACCTTCGGGTGATTTCAGGGCGAGAGACGGAAGCTTGCCGGCCGTTCTGCAGCTTGATCTGTCATTGCTAATACAGGGATTCTATAATTCAGGTTCAGATATGATGGTACAGGATTCAGCCGTCATTTATCTTAGAAACAGTTCCTTTCCGTATTCGGTTGTTGATTCAGCAAGAACTTATCTGAATGGAACCGGTTTTGGCACATTCTTCTTCGGCAATGCTGTGAACGGAACACCTTATTACCTGCAAGTCAGGCACCGCAACTCCGTTGAGACATGGAGCGCAACAGCTCAGAGCTTCGCAAGCAATACCCTGACTTTTGATCTCACAACTTCCGCATCACAGGCATTCGGCAGCAATTTGATTCAGGTTGATGCATCACCTTTGCGATTTGCAGTATACGGTGGCGATGTGAATCAGGACGGAACAATTGACGCGACTGATGTGAGCATGATAGACAACGATGCACAGAACTTTGCCGGCGGCTATGTGGTAACTGATCTCACAGGCGATGACTTTGTTGACGGAACTGACTTTGCGATAGCGGACAACAATGCGGCGAATTTTGTGAGCGTGATAAGACCGTGACGAGAGTTGAGAGTTAAGAGTTGAGAGTTAAGACGGGCAGCCCGCGACTTAAGCCGTGGGCTGAATTGTTCATCTCCTCTCCCAAGTCCAGGCTTGGGAGAGTACGGTGTCCGATTCACGGTACACTGGATTTGCCGGATCATAGAATTGTAAGAAGTCATACAGCGGCAGTGGTTGAGCGGAAATGCACGGCTCTGCCGCTGATGAAATCTGCACAGAACAGATCTGCTTTGCCCTGCCGGAGGCTGAAACTCTACCTGATAAGGACAAGCTTTGATGAGATTACAGTCTCTCCGCTCTCAAGCCTGCAGAAATAGACCCCGCTAGAAGAATTCCCGGCATTCCATTCTGCTTCATATTCTCCTGCGCTTAACTTTCCGTCAGCAAGAGTACTGACAAGCTTTCCGTTGATGTCGAATATCTTCAGTGAAACATTAGCGGCTACGGGCACTTCAAATTTTATGCGGGTGGAAGGATTGAACGGATTCGGGTATCCTCCGTACAGCGCAAATTTTTCCGGAGCGGAATTTCCGACCGGTGTTATGCCGGATGAACTGCTTTCATTCAGATATCTCAGGATCTCAACCGCAAGCTTGCCGTTGGGTATGCTTTGGTTTGCGATCATCACAACGCCGGTCTTCAGGTTCTTCTGTTCATCTTCGGTAAAACATATGAAACTTTCGGTTCCGGGCACACCTCCGTCCTTCCATGTATAATAGAAGTTTGAGTCCGTCTGCGGATTGAGAAGCGTCATTTGCCATACAAGCCCCACCCTGTTCTTCGAATTCATCTGCCTGCATGTGTCGTTATTCATTCTTCTGATCTTATGCGCGGAATCGAGAACACTCTGAGGGTAAGCCTGCGTAAGGCCCATGTTGAACTCGAGATACTTGAGAAAATCCGACAAGGTGGAATACAGCCCCCCTGCGGCGTAGAATGCGGGCCAGCTGCTCTTGAAAAAACCTAGAGGATCACCGTTGACGGAATAAGGCGTTGCCCTTCTGCTTTCCTGCTCTGCATTGATGCTTATTCTTGTGTCGGGCATTCCAAGCGGGCGCGAGATCTTTTGTATGAACAGTGAGTCAATTATTGCTCCGTATGTATGCGATACCGCAACTCCAAGCAATGCAACTCCGAGGTTTGAATAGAGAAAGCATTCGCCGGGCGCCCTGAGCAGTCTGTGGTTGTTAAGATAATTGTACATCATCTGATAAGTCGTTGAATCGTTCACCGGCTGGATCGGATCATCCGGCAATGCGGAATAGTGAGTTGCAAGATCAAGAATGGTTATTCTCATAGTATCACTTCCCGAAACATAAAACGGCGCCCTTACAGTGGCAAGAGGAAGATGCGTGTCTGCAAGATCGGATAGTCTCAAGGAACCCCCTTGCTGAATCAGCATGGAGAGCAATGTAGCAGTGAATGTTTTTGTTACGGAACCGATGTGGTAGACGGTAAGACTGTCGGTCCTTGGAGAAGTTGTATCCTTTCTCAGATGTCCGTAAGTGTACTTGCGGTTCAGAACTTTGTTCCCTTCCTTTCTGATGATACCTACCACCATTGACGCTTTGTTTGTATCAACATACTGTTTCACTATCCTGTTGACTCTCTCGCGAAGCGAGTCCGGATTGAACTGTGCATTGAGCAGAGGAGCGGTAATCAGCAAGAGAAATACTCCTGCATAGATCTTTCTTTTCATTGTTCCTGAAGTTAAGTTTTTTTGCGATCCGGAAATGCTTCACTTTCCCGTTTCTATCTTTCCGGTGGTATGATCAAGCTCAGAACCGAACATGCTGTGAGGTATGAGATACACAGCCAGAAGTATGAGGGCCGCCGCCACAATCCATTTTCTGTTATTGTCACTCTTTCTGATCATCAACCATGCGACTGTCCACGCAGCAAATGCAACCAGCGTTTTGTTATCCGTCAGATCCTGTCCGAACGGCCAGCCGGTCCAGTATGCTCCGAAAGCAAACTTCTGCACGACAGGGCCGAGTATCATTCCGCCTATCCCGAGCGATATGAGGGTAACAAGCGTCAGAATTTTCAGCTGAGGTCCTTTTCTCAGCGCTTCGATCCCCGTCCGCGTTGAGCAGAGCATTGCGCAGAACATCAGTATAACATGAGGAATGAGGACCGGCGCCGGCACTCTTCCCTTGAATCGTATAACAACTGGCTTTTCGTTTACAGGTAAATCTTTTCCTGACGATCTCAGCATAACGGAATATTCAAGCTTGCCGGCAGGCGGCTGAGGAGGAAGTTCCGCATACAGCGTTTTGCCATCATTCGTGAGCTCCGCAGTCGTGAAAGCATCATCAGTCCTGTACTTTCTGAATTTTAAAGATCCTCCGAGTCCCTGAACATCACCGGTGATCGTAACCTTAGCAGGCGCATCGCTGTCGGAAGATGTAAGCAGTCTGTATTCAATCTTCTTTCCGTCGACTTCCATCCGGCCTGAGACAGGATACGTAGGACCGGTCATGCGCTGGAACGCCGCGATCGCAAGCGTGAACAATAAAGCAACGATCCACCACAGGACTGAGACTTTTGATTTTGTCATCGTGTGAAATGAATGTCTTTCGCTTTCAAGATCAATCGAATCAAAGAGAATTTCAATACACAGAATTGGTATATGAATATGTGATGTTCCCGCAACGGTGATTGACCCGGAATAGTGTTCTGCTTTTTTCATTTCAAACCGGCTTCGCCGGTTGTACTATTGCCGCGTATGAAAAATGAAGTTGTCATCTCCCTTCGGGAGATCAATGAATCAAACTGGCGGGAGTGTATTGCACTCAGCGTAAGGGAAGATCAGAAGAAATTCGTAGGCACAAACGAGAACGGCCTGGCGCTGGCTTATGCTCATAAGGAGATGCGGCCGCGCGGGATCTACGCGGATGAAGAAATGGTCGGGTTTATCATGTATGCGATGGATCCCGATGACGGTTTGTATTATATCAACCGGTTCATGATTGACGAGTCTTATCAGGGAAAGGGCTACGGCAGGCGGGCATTGAAAATGCTTACGGATCAATTGAGGGCGGAGGGTGTCAAGTCTGTTGACATACTGCATAAGCCGGACAATGAGCAGGCAATAAGACTGTACAGGTCGCTTGGATTTGAGCAGACGGAAGAGATGGTTGGCGATGATGTGATAAGCAGGCTGGATTTGCGGGGATGAAAGCGTGGGGGGACGGGGCGAAGCCCCGTCTTACAATCCCTTGCGAGAAAGCCCCTTCGGGGCTTCTCTGCACTTCTCAATTCCCTACGAACACCCGCTCGTGTCACCGCACGTCATGCACTTCAGGCATGTGCCGTTGCGTACCATCGTCAGGCTTCCGCATGAGGAACAAATGTCGCCGGTGTATCCTTTCAGCTTAGCTTCTTTTATCCGCTCCGCCGTTGAACTCAGTTCGCCCACATCAGCAGTTGTCAGCTTTATCACAGTCGCCGCGGTCATGCTCTTTACCTTCTCGGGCGAGTTCGGCAGTTTCGCCGGCTCTTCTATCATCCTCTCGCTTATAACTTCCTCATCGTCAAAATCCGAATCACCCTCGAGACTGTTCAGTGCATCTATCGGCGATCTCTGAAACTCCGCGTTGTTCTCTATGTGCGACAGGTCGTTCCTGTTAAGGTATGTCACTGCCAGTTCACGGAATATGTAATCTATGATGGACGTGCTCATCTTTATGTTCGGATTGCCTATCACAATTCCGTTCGGTTCAAACCTCGTGTACACGAATGCATCAACAAACTCATCAAGCGGTACGCCGTGCTGAAGTCCCAGTGAGATCGCGATCGCAAAACAGTTCATCAGACTCCTGAATGCCGCGCCTTCCTTGTGCATGTCAATGAAGATCTCTCCCAGCTGGCCGTTCTCGTATTCGCCGGTCCTGAGATAAACGGAGTGATTCCCGATCTTCGCCTTCTGCGTGTAACCTTTTCTTCTGAACGGCAGCTTCCTTCTCTTGGCTATGTATCTGTGTATTATCCTTTCTGCCACCTTCACTATATCGTTCGACCTCGATGCTTCGGCATTCACTTCGTCACTGCTTATGTCTATCGTATCATCATCCTTCATGGTATTGAGCGGCTGGGAAAGTTTTGAACCGTCCCTGTAAAGTGCATTTGCCTTCACGCCGAGTTTCCATGACAGCAAGTATGCCTTCTTGATGTCGTCCACCGTGGCGTGATTCGGAAGGTTTATGGTCTTCGAAATTGCACCCGATATGAACGGCTGTGCTGCCGCCATTATCTTAATGTGCGCATCAGATGAAATGTATCTCGTCCCTTTTCTGCCGCACTTGTTCGCGCAGTCGAATATGGAATAGTGATCAGGCTTCAGATGCGGTGCTCCTTCAATCGTCATTGTGCCGCAAACGTAGTCATTGGCCTCTTCGATCTGTTCCTTGGTAAAGCCAAGTTCCTTCAGAAGGTTGAATCCCGGATCGTCAAGCTGTTCATCTGAAAATCCCAGCGCGTTCTTGCAGAAACCTGCTCCGAGCGTCCACTTGTTGAAAGCAAAGTTGATGTCAAAGACCGACGGAAGCGATTTCTCAATCTTGGTTATAATTTCCTTTGTGAATCCCTTCTCTGTAAGCGTCTGAGCATTTATGTGCGGACAACCGATCAGAGAACCGTATCCTTTTGTGTACTTTATGATCTCGTCGGTTTCTTTTTCATCATAGCCGAGGTTTTTCAGCGCAGGAGGTACTGATTCGTTGATGATCTTGAAGTATCCGCCGCCGGCAAGTTTCTTGAATTTCACCAGTGCAAAATCCGGTTCCACGCCCGTAGTGTCGCAGTCCATGAGCAGGCCGATAGTACCTGTCGGCGCAATAACTGTCACCTGCGCATTCCTGTATCCGTGCCTTTCGCCGAGCTCAAGCGCCCTTTCGGCATCTTCAACGGCAGCTTTGTGCAGATTCTCGGGACAGTATTTCTTCTGTATGCCCGTTGGGAATATCGTCAGCCCCTCATACTCGTTGTTGTTTGCATTGTGCACTGCGCGCTTATGATTCCTTATCACGCGCAGCATATTCTCCTTGTTCTCTTCATATCTTGCAAAAGGCCCAAGCTCCGCCGCCAGTTCGGCGGATGTCGCGTAAGCGCTCATATGGAGAATAGCCGTAAGTGCGCCGGTTACCGCAAGCGCCTCGGGTGAATCGTAAGGTATTCCCTTCACCATGAGCAATGCTCCGAGATTTGCATATCCCAGTCCGAGTGTCCTGTACTCGTACGACAGCTTCGCTATGTTCTTGGATGGAAACTGTGCCATCAGTACGCTGATCTCAAGCACCATGGTCCACAGACGTGTTGCATGTCTGTAATAGTCTATGTAAAAACTTCCAGTGCCGGCTTCATAAAATTTCATCAGGTTCAGTGAAGCGAGATTGCATGCTGTGTCGTCAAGGAACATGTACTCGGAACACGGATTTGATGCCTTTATTTCTCCGCCCTCCGGACATGTATGCCACTCGTTTATGGTTGTGTGATATTGTATTCCGGGATCTGCGCATGACCATGCCGCATAGGAAATATCCTCCCACAGATCTCTTGCTTTCATTGTCTTGCATGGCTTCGGCTCCCTGCCTTCCTTGGATGCCTTTGCAAGTTCGGTCCGCCAGTACAGGTTCCATTCGCCGTCGTTCTCCACGGCTTCCATAAACCCGTTCGTTGTACGTATGCTGTTGTTTGAGTTTTGTCCCGATACTGTAACGT
>CAZTQR010000089.1:0-9766 GCA_964615795.1 uncultured Ignavibacteriaceae bacterium | reverse complement strand
CTTCACAGACATCGAAGGAAGCACGCGGCTTGCACAGGAGTTTCCGGACAAGCTTTCGTCTGTTCTGGAGAAACATCACTCAATTCTGATTAAGGAAATCGAATCCAACAACGGCTTCATCTTTCAAAGCGTTGGGGATGCTTTTTGCGGTGCGTTTGAGAGTTCTGCAGATGCCGTCAAAGCGGCTGTTGAGATACAGAAAAGTCTTGCAAACGAGAAATGGGATGAAGCAGTAATAAAAGTCAGGATCGGCATTCATTCGGGGAATGCTGAATGGAACGGTACGAACTACATGGGCTATATTACACTTGCTCGGGCTGCAAGAGTTATGTCTGCAGCTTACGGCGGGCAGATTCTGATTTCAAATGATGCTTATGAACTTTATTTAGAAGACTCTGAGTCTCAAAGCAAGAGAATCGGCTTCCGTGATTTGGGTGAAAGAAGATTGAAAGATGTCATTCTGCCAATCCGGCTTTATCAGATTGTTGGCACAGGACTTCGTGAAGACTTTCCTCCTTTACAAACTCTCGATGCACGCCCTAATAATCTTTCTGTTCAGCTCACGAGTTTTATCGGTCGCGAAGAAGAGATGAAGCATGTGAAGGAAGCGCTTAAGCTGAACCGGCTTGTGACTCTGACATCAGCCGGCGGTTCCGGGAAGACAAGACTTGCGCTTCAGACAGGAGCCGAAGTAATAGATGAATATGAACACGGAGTATGGTTTGTTGATCTTGCTGCTCTGAATGATCCTGCATTGTTGACTTCAACAATAATAGACGCTCTCGGCATTAAAGAGGAATCAAAGAAATCCACGGAAGAAACACTGACTGAATTTCTTAAAGGAAAGGAAATCTTAATTCTTCTTGATAACTGTGAACAGTTGATAGATGCCTGTGCCGGTCTTGCTGAAAGATTGCTTACTTCATGTCCTAAACTGAAGATAATTGCAACAAGCCGCGAAGCATTGAACTGCGAAGGCGAAAAGACATACAGGATCCCGCCGCTTGCAGTTCCTGATCCAAAATCATATAACACTCCCGAAGAGTTAACTAAGTTCGAATCGGTAAGATTATTCATCGAAAGGGCTCTGACTGTAAATCCTGATTTCAGAGTAAATAATGAAAACGCTTCGGCGCTGGCAGAAATTTGTTCAAGGCTTGACGGAATCCCGCTTGCCATAGAACTTGCGGCAGCAAGGACAAAGGTATTAACGTTAGCACAAATATATACGAGACTGGATAACAGATTCAGTCTCCTGACCGGAGGTAAACGGACAGCATTACCGAGACAGCAGACATTGAGAGCTCTGATTGACTGGAGCTATGATCTGCTTTCGGAAGATGAAAAATTATTGTGGAGCAGACTGTCAGTATTTTCGGGAGGGTGGACGCTTGAAGCGGCGGAAGAGATTTGTTCAGATGAGAGGATAAGTAAGAGTCTCATACTTGATCTTATGAGTCAGCTGACAGAAAAGTCTGTAATAACTTATGATGAATCAAAGGATAGATACAGGATACTTGAGTCATTAAAACAATACGGCATCGAAAAACTTACGGACAGGCATGAAATATACTTGCGGCATTTGAATTACTTCCTGGGGTTATCTGAAAAAGCGGAACCGGAGCTAAGAGGTGAAAGCGCAAGAATCCGGATGGATATGATTGATGCTGATCACAGTAATCTTATATCTGCGATTGACTGGTCGGTAAGTAATGATATTGCAGACAAAGGTGCAAAAATAGCGGCAGCAATCGGAGAATTCTGGAATACAACCGGACAATATTCAACCGGAATAAGAATTAATGAAAATATTCTCCGAAGTTCAGGCTTATCAGACAGATCATCAAAAATAAAAGTGCTTATCTGGCTTTGTGTTTATAAATATAATCAGGGAGAGTATGAAGAAGTCAGGAACTATTCAGAAGAATGTCTTAGCCTGAGCAAGACAAGCGGAGATAAAAAGGGGATTGCAGATTCTTTGCATAACCTTGGAAAAGTAGCTGAACTAAAAGGAAATTACGAGCAGGCAAGGAGCTATTTAAAAGAAAGTCTTGAGATCAAAATGGAAATCAGTGACAAAATTGGAATTGCAGATTCCTTGCAAAGCCTGGGCAATCTGACGACTAATCAGGGAGACTACGAACAGGCAAAGCAGTATTTTGAAGAGAGCTATTCCATAAAGAAGGAATTTGGCGACAAAAGAGGAATGGCTTCTAACATGAATAGCCTGGGTTGTATTGCAACATTTCAGGGAGACTATGAACAGGCCAGGAAATATCATGAAGAGAGTCTGGCGTTCAATGAAGAAGTTGGTTCAAAAATAGGATCTGCAATTTCGATGGGTAACCTGGGGCTTATATCTTTCAATCAGGGTAACTATGAACTTGCCAGGAAATATTATGAAGAAAGTCTGAAAATACGAAAGGAACTTGGAAACAAAAAGGGGATCGCCAATTACCTGCATAATCTGGGAGGCGTTGTTTACACGCAGGGAGATCTTGATCAGGCCAAGAAATACTTTGAAGAAAGCCTTGCAGTCAGAAAGGATATAGGCGACAGAATAGGAATGGCTGATTCTATGAACAATCTTGGAGGTGTAATGTATACGCAGGGAGATCTTGACGAAGCAAAAATCTATTTTGAAGAAAGTCTCATTGTCAGAAAAGAGATCGGCGACAAAAGCGGAATGGCTGACTCCATGAACAATCTCGGAAGTATAGCGCGTCATCAAAAAGATCATGAACTAGCCAGGAAATACCATGAAGACAGCCTTGCACTAAAGAAAGAGATTGGCGACAAACCGGGACTTGCAAATACTTTAATCTATCTTGCACGATTGTTTGAATTGAATGATAATCATTTCAACGCGGTCAGGTTGCTGTATGCGGCAGAATTTGCTGTTAAATCTATGGGTACAGTATTTGACATTAATGCAGAAAAGGAAAAGAATGAATTGACTGCAAGACTGAATGAATTACTGAGTGATGAAGAGTTTGCAAGATACAGGGAAGAAGGAGAGAAGATGACAATTGAGCAGGCGGTAGCGCTGGCATTGAGAAAGGATAGCAATGCTTAATCCACCGCAAGGGCAGGTAACCTTTCTCTTCACAGACATCGAAGGAAGCACGCGGCTTGCACAGGAGTTTCCGGACAAGCTTCACGATCTGCTCGAAAGACACCACAGCATACTTGACAATTCAATTGAATCGAACGGAGGATTTGTATTCCGCACTGTGGGAGATGCTTACTGCTGTGCATTTGCAAATGCAACGGATGCCATTAGAGCCGCAGCAGAGATCCAAAGGAATCTTGCGGCTGAGGATTGGGGCTCTGCGCCTATAAGAGTAAGGATCGGGATTCACAGCGGTAATGCGGAATGGAACGGAAACAATTATATGGGTTACATTACTCTTGCAAGGTCTGCGAGGGTAATGTCTTCAGCATACGGAGAGCAGATAATTGTTTCGGAAGATGCTCACAGACTTGCTGAAGATCTTGACGGAGCTGAATTCTCTTTCCGGGACCTTGGCATAAGGAGGCTCAAGGATGTCATACAACCACTGCGCCTGTTTCAGGTTTTATCTCCCGGACTGCGCGAGGACTTCCCTCCCCTTAAGACACTTGATGCCAGGCCAAACAATCTGCCTGTTCAGCTTACGAGTTTTGTGGGACGGGAAGAAGAGATGAAGCAGATACGGAGCAAGCTCAATGATGCAAGGCTTCTTACCCTTACGGGTCCCGGCGGTACAGGGAAGACGAGACTGGCATTGCAGGTAGCCGCCGATGTGATAGATCATTTTGCAAACGGTGTATGGTTTGTGGAGCTTGACGCGATCCGGGATCCGGGATTATTGCCGCAGGAAATTCTCTTGTCACTGGGTGTGAAGGAAGAGGCAAAGCAGAATGCCGAGCAAACGCTGCTTGAACATCTAAATAAAAAAGAGCTTCTTCTTGTGCTTGACAACTGCGAGCATTTGATTGGATCATGCTCCATCTTGGCAGAGAAAATCTTAAAAAGCTCTGCGGGGATTAGGATACTTGCAACGAGCCGCGAGGCGCTGAGGTGTCAGGGCGAGCAGACGCATCACACACTGTCATTGTCCGCGCCTGACCCGAAAGAGATACACACTCCTGAAAAGATCACGCAGTATGAGGCGGTAAGACTTTTCATTGAAAGAGCTCTGGTCGCAAACCCGAAGTTCAGAGTGAACAATGACAACGCCGCCGCAGTAGCTGCGATCTGCCATCGCCTTGACGGGATACCGCTTGCAATAGAACTTGCCGCGGCAAGGACGAAGATCCTTTCGCCCGAGAAGATCCACGAACGGCTTGATGACAGATTCAGTCTGCTTACAGGCGGAAGACGTACTGCAATTCCGAGACAGCAGACACTCAGGGCGATGATCGACTGGAGTTATGATCTTCTGAATGATGAAGAGAAGGATCTATGGTCAATGCTGTCTGTCTTTTCAGGAGGATGGACGCTCGAAGCCGCGGAGACGGTATGCCATTCCGGGAATTCAGATGTGATAGACCTTCTTCAGAATCTGCGTGAGAAATCCATAGTGATCTTTGATGAGAGTTCGGACAGATACAGAATGCTTGAAACGATAAGGCAATACGGAGATGAGAAGCTTAAGTCGGGCGGCAGGGTTGATGAAGTAACGGACCGGCATCTCGAATATTTCAAGTCTGCGGCATCGGAAGCGGGCGAGAATCTGAAAGGCCCTGATATGAAAACATGGCTTGCATTGACCGAAGCTGAATCAGGCAATATAGAGAAGGCATTTTCCCACTCCATGGCGTCATCCCGCTTTGAAGATGCACTTATGATCGCCGGTGCAATGGGATATTACTGGGAATTGAGAGGGATCTACTCCGAAGGCAGGCACAGGCTTGAGAGCGCACTTGATGCCGGGCGCGACATTGGCGGAGATAAGAGGGCAAGGGCGCTTGTTCATGCAGGCAGGCTTGCACACATACAGGGCGATATTGAAACGGCAAAAGCCAGGTACTCCGAATCACTTTCCATTTTCAGGCAAAGCGGGAATCAGGCGGGAATAGCGGCGGCGCTGAAGAACTTCGGACTTCTTTCGTATGAGCAGGGTGAGTACAGGCGATCGGAAGAATTGCATGAAGAAGCGCTTGAGATGTTCAGGAACTCAAACGACAAGCGCGGTACCGCATACTCTCTCAACGACTACGGCGCGGTGCTTATTGAGCAGGGAAAGTTTGAGAGAGCGAAACAAATTCTCGAAGAGGGGCTTGTGATTCACAGACAGATCAATGACAAGAGAGGAGCTGCATTCTGCCTGAACAATCTCGCAAGCATATGCTCTGAGCAGGCGGAGTATGAAAAAGCAATTGAGTATCTGAGTGAGAACAGCAAGATCTTTCAGGAGCTTGGAGATAAAAGAGGAGAAGCTTACTCCATCAACAGTCTTGGAAATCTTGCGCTCAACTCCTGCAACTACGATGAAGCATATAATTATCTCTCGAAAGCCGCCGAGATATTCCGCGAGATCGGTGACAGGCGCGGAACGGCGTTTGCACTCTGTTCTCTCGGAAACACTGCATTTCACAGAGGAGATGCTGTTCATGCGGGCGAACTTCTTGAGGAAAGCATCAGCATCTTCAAGGCAACTGACGACAAGGCCGGAAAGGCGTTCGCACTTTTCACATACGGCGGAGTTCTTCTCAAAGGCGGTGACTTTGACGGTGCGAAAGTGAGGCTGAGCGAAAGCCTCGAACTCTCAGGCGAAATCTCGCACAAACCCGGCGCCGCATTCAATCTTCATTATCTTGGAATGCTCGGCCTCATACAAAAGGAGTATGGATCCGCATCGGAGAATTTTTCAGAGAGCCTCAGGATTTGCATTGAACTCGGCCTGAAGAAGGAGATCGCGCTGAACATCTTCGGCCTTGCGGGATGCAAAGCATTCGGCAATGACCCGGGGAGTGCCGCAATGCTCATTGGCTTTGCAGATGAACAGCTAAGCAAGCTGAATGTGAAGAAGGACAATTTTGAGGAACGGGTCTTCACTGCTGTAACAGATTCCGTAAAGAGCATTATTCCGGTTGATGAGTTCAAAGAATGTTTTGAAAAAGGAAAGGTGGCAGACTTTGATATGATCATGAATGTCATTGATCCCGGCGCGCAGAATTAACAAACCCTGAATCATACTCAAAGGTGTTGTAAGTTAGAGGCAATACAAATAACTTAAGACAATCCAAACATCTTCTGTCCCCATTATATGAAAAGACGTATCGGCCTTATTCCCGGAACATTTTTATTTTTCGCAATACAGATTCTTGCATTAAGGGATTCCTCCGCCACGATGTATTCGTTCAATCTTTATCTTTCCGGCTCAAATGTGGTTCCGCCGGTAACTTCAAACGGCACAGCATATCTGACCGGTACATACAATGATATTACCAACGAACTTACATTTACTATTAACTTCTCGCTATTGTCCGGCGTAACCGTCGGAGCGCACTTTCACGGCCCGGCTTCGTCCACGGAGAACGCGGGCACTCTCATTAACATGACCGGCTTTCCCCTTGGAGTGACCAATGGTACCTACAGCAATACATTTGTTCTTGTTCCGACAATTGAAACCATACTGCTTCAGGGCAGGATGTATGTGGATATTCATACTGCATATGCATTCAACGGAGAGATAAGGACTCAGATGAATATGCAATTGAGGTACCTTCAGCTTACTTATCTTACAGAAGGAATGTATAATGAGGTTACAAACAAGATGGTAAAAGATACTGTTCAGGTGAATCTCCGAAGTGCTGCTTTCCCGTATACAATTGTTGATTTTGCCAAAGCAAGAATTGACAGCACCGGAAAAGGGGTGTTTCTCAATTTTTATTCGGCGCCAAGCTTCACCCCTCTTTATATACAGGTCCTTCACAGAAACGGGCTTGAGCTCTGGAGCGGCAACACCGTTTCGTGGACGAACAATGCGCTTATCTACGATTTCACTAATGCGGCATCAAAGGCTTACGGAAGCAATATGGTTCAGAAGGGTTCAAGGTTCTGCACTTACAGCGGGGATGTGAATCAGGATGACGTGATAGATGCAACAGACCTCAGTTTAATTGATAACGGGGCGATGGCATTCGTAACCGGCTATGTAGCGGCAGATCTCAACGGCGACAACTTCGTTGACGGCACGGATTACTCGATCGGCGACAACAACGCTGCGAACTACATTACCGCAATCACTCCGTAATGAGCATGTAACCTGTTGGATATTTACAATAACGGAAAAAAGTTTGCACAGAATCTCAGCTAATGTTGTCATAGATTCCTGCTAAAAATTCCGGACCTTGTTATTTCTGAGAGGAGGCCGGATAATTATCAATTCTGAATGAAGTTGTTCCGTTTACAGCTTACTTCCGTGTTCATTCTGTTTGCGATTGTGAATTGTGCCCGATCGCAGAATCCGGCATATATGCTTGATGTGAACGGCAAGTCGGAAGGATACAACTATGTTGAGTTTGACATTGACATGGTATGGACAAATTCCGGCATTGCACCGAATTTCGAGTATGCAGGCGGGCAATACTTTTTTGATTTCAATCCGCTCATAGCAAACGGAGGTACACTCACCTATAACTATGCTCCTGCAGACACATCAGACCTGCCGGCAAATCTCCGGCCAAGGAGTCCTGCTATTTCAGGAACTCAGTTAAGGCTTGCCGTCAATTCTTTCCCCGGAGCCGGATTCGGTTATCAGTTTCAGGCAGGTGATACGGTACGAATTGTCAGGATGAGAATTACAACATCTGCAAACGTGTTTGCACATGAGCCGCTCAACCTTGTGTGGAGAAACACGCTTCCCAATCCTCACACAAAGATCTTTGCTTATGTAGGTTCACTGGGTGTGGATATCTCCACGCCGGCAACACATCAGGTATCCATCGGCAATGATACGCTCGGCGGGCTTCAGACCGTGTTTGCCAATTTCTACTCCGATACAAGGACCGTAGTTTCCGGCAGAAGTGTGAACTTCTTTGATTCGACTTACGGCGCAGGACAGGCAGTGCAGTGGGAATGGGCATTTCCGGGAGGATCGCCGTCAGTTTCGGCTTTGCAGAATCCGGAAGGCATTTTGTATGACACTCCCGGCGTGTACGATGTTACTTTAGTGGCATGGATCGGAACGGAAAGTGACACGATCACCAAAGAAGCATTCATTACCGTGCTTCCCGAATGCTATGCAACGTGGAGCATGCCGGTATTTATTTCCGATGCCGGTAACGAAAGCGACAGCCTGATCTTTGGAATGTCCGGGAATGGCACTGACGGTGTGGATACATGCCTGGGTGAAGTTGCGCTCCCTCCGCCTCCGCCTTCCGGCGTATTTGATTGGAGGTTCATTCTTCCCTCAAACGATGGTGTGAGCACAGACATAAGAAAAGACACTGCGCTGAATACTGACTGGCGCATGACATTTCAGCCGTCCTCATCCGGATATCCCATGAGTTTTTCGTGGGATTCCGCGGCGCTTCCGTCATACGGCACTTTCTACTTAAAGGATGAGATCACCGGAAGCATAGTGAATGTCAATATGCGGTTGCAGTCTGCTTATACTCTTGCAAACTCAGGCATCACTTCGCTGAAGATTGAGCACACTGTTAATCAGACTACCAGCATTGCTGTTGATTCAGGCTGGAACATGGTTTCAGTTCCGCTCAGGTCTGCAGATATGCATTACATGTCATTGTTTCCCGGAGCTGCATCAGAACCTTATGCATATAACGGCGGATATGTAAATGTTACCACGCTGGAAAACGGAACCGGATACTGGATAAAATTCGGTGACACAGCCACTTACAGCATTGAAGGTTATCCGTGGTTGCCGGAACAGATGAATGTGAACGAAGGCTGGAATCTCATAGGTCCGTTTGACAAAGACATTCCCGTTTCATCAGTTCTTTCAGAGCCTGCGGAAATTCTGATGTCAGGTTTCTTCGGTTTCAGTGACGGATATTTTGAGGCAGACACGCTTAAGGCAGGCAAAGGTTACTGGGTAAGAACATCCGCATCAGGGTATCTGTATCAATCAGCATCAGCAGGCATTGCCGTGCAAAAGAACGGCGGACTGCCGGACGGTTTGATCCGTCTCGGCTTCACATCTGCAGACGGCAGGACTGCAAGCCTTTACCTTGGAAGAGCTTCGCAATTGAACGGCGCACATGACCTTCCGCCCGTTCCGCCTTCCGGAATATTTGACGTGCGTTTCGGAACGGACAAGTATGCTGAAGACATCTCACGCACAAACACGGTCAATCTCAGCTCACCGGGCGGTGAGATAATGCTCACTCTGCATGAAGCAAGCGGAATTGCGTTGAGAGTGAGGGATGCGATTGACGGAAGCATACTTGATGCCGTACTCAAAGAAGGCATGCAGGTAAAGATTCCCTCCGGCCTCGGCAGGATTCTCATAGAATCGCCGCTCACTTTGCCGGAGACATATCAGCTTTCACAGAATTTTCCTAATCCATTCAACCCTTCTACAGTGATACGATATCAGATCCCTGTGGACGGAATTGTGAAGCTTGTTGTGTACGATGTAATAGGCAGGGAAGTAAGCGTGCCCGTGAACAGATTTCAGACTGCCGGAACATATCAGATTAAGTTTGACGCAAGCAGTTTATCTTCGGGCGTTTATTTCTACAGGTTCACATCCGGAAAGTTTGAGGATATAAAGAGGATGGTGGTTGTGAAGTGAGGGGGGACTTAATTCAA
>CAZTQR010000088.1:2272-10003 GCA_964615795.1 uncultured Ignavibacteriaceae bacterium | reverse complement strand
CCGCGTTACCTTCTGACTTCAAACTTCATCAAAACTTCCCCAACCCCTTCAACCCAACCACAACCATCAGGTTCGATGTAAAAACTTCAGGCAATGTTTCGCTGAAAGTGTTTGATGTGCTTGGGAGAGAAGTTGAAGTCATTGTAAATGATTTTCTGAAGTCCGGAAGTTATTCTGTGCAGTTCAGCGGTGACAATTTGCCAAGCGGCGTGTATTTTTATGAGCTCAGGGCGGGAAGTTTTTCGGAGACGAAGAGGATGATACTGATCAAATAGTAAGCTGATGAGTGAGTGTTTTCAGCTTCATGCTTCCAGCTTGCATACCCAGACCATCTTATATTTAGTTTTTTCCGGATTCGCAAGCTTGCCCATCTTCTGCAATTCAATAAGTATTCGGATCTTCTGTTTTACAGGAAGGCCGGACAAGTGCTTTCTAAGCTTGCTCTTTGAATGTTTTAGTAAGCCTGAATAATTATTCCTGTCCTTCATTATTTTCTGTTCTTAAAATTGTTATAGCTATTCAAAAAATTATGATCTTTCAGAATTCTCTGAAGTTTTGTCTCATTGACCGGACTGTGGTAATTTGTATTACAGCCAGTCAGGCAAAACATATTGCAGATTTGTCTGCCATCGGCATGCATCCTGCAACAGGAAGACTCACTGCTTACTTCACGATCAGCATTCTTCTAGTATCGGCAAATTCCCCGGCAGTAAGGCTGTAAAAATAAACGCCGGCTGAGAGGCTTCCGGCATCAAATGTCACTTTGTGAACTCCGGGTTCTTTAACTCCGCTTACAGCTTCTGCGATCTCTCGTCCGAGTGCATCATAGACCTTAAGAGAAACATAACTCTTTGACGGCAGAGTGAATAAGATCACAGTCTGAGGATTGAACGGATTCGGATAATTCTGGCTGAGTGAGTATTCAACCGGACTGCTGTGAGTACCCGTAATGCCTGTCTGATTGTCGATCCTGAACCTGAGATATCCCTGCGGAGCTGTTATCGGCTTGGTGACGGTTCTGCCGGAATTTGAAGTTGCTGAAACGTAATAATAGACATTTGTGCCGAGCGGCTGTGCAGGAATGCTTGCCCTGAATGTATCCTGGGACAGAGTCATTGCCACTGCGCTGTATGCCTGAGTTGTGTCAGTTCTCCAGTAAAGTGATGCTCCGGAGATTCCTGACCGCGACTTCACATAGGCCTTTACCTGATACGGTATTGTGGTTGATGAAGTGTTGAGCAGTTTAGCATGTGAGATGAATACAGGTTCAGATACTCCGATTTCCTTTGTAATACAGTGGATTGCGCCGAGCGCTGAGATCATTCCGCTTGAGTTGATTCCAACCACTCTGTAACCTGGAAGCGCTTCCCTGTAGATCCTTAAAGCGGTCGAGTCCTGCGAAAGTCCGTAAACAGGCACTATCACTATCTTGTTGACAAAGACTGAATTTGTGTAAGTATAGTAATTTGAGTTGGGCGGATACTGTCCCGAAGCGCTCGGCGGCATTGGAATTCTCACAACTTTGTAAGGCCTTCCGAAGCATGTCTGAAAATTGCTCAGCACATATTGAAGGTTCGCTTCAATCTGCGGGCCGTCTGCAACTCCGGGCGGATATTCTCCAACAAGGAGTGTCTCTTCGTCGAGCAGTTTCATGTGCATGTCAATATGGTGGATCTGGTCATAAGGAAGTGTCTCCATCTTTATGTACCGGCTTATGCCCATGTACAAATTCATGATGTTGTTTATCTGCGCTTCGGACTGAGTCGGATTTTCATCAATTATCAGCCTGGATGAGAATCCGGTTCCGTGCCCGTCAACCATAAAGTTACCGCCGGTGGCTATGAGATTGTTCGGAGCAACGGTAGTTTGATAGATGGGAAGACTCGCGTAATTCGCAAATGCAACGGATACCTGGTCGTCAAGCGGCCTCGGCCTGTTGTATATCCAGTCCACAAGCTTCAGTGAATCAGCCACTCCGGAATAGACAGCCCAAGGGCCGTAATCCCGGCACCATACGGAGTTGAATGATGCCTGAACAAATTTCAGATTGACCAAAGGCACTCCGCCCGATGTAAGAAATGATTTAACGGAATTGGAGTCTGTACTTACAATGAACACAAGCGCTTCATCCTGCGCATAGTCAACTATCTGCCTTATGATGGTAGTGTAAGAAGTCCATGCTACAATAATACCCTGCACTTCCTCCCATTCTGCCATTGTTCTCACAGGAGTAGGAGGAGGATTTGTATCGTCTGTAAGAAAGACCGGCGGCACATAGTTTTCCATTGCCTTTTTCTCCGCCTCGTTCATGTAGTGTGGCAGGTCCTGCGCTTGTATGAAGCTGTTCAGCAGTAACATCGCTGCAGCCGTTATTAATGTTCTCATTGAATTGTCTTTTGAATTTCCGTTGATGACAGATACGGGTAGCCGGTGTCAAGATAGTTCTTTACATAGTCGGCCACAGCATCTGAGATCGGAGTCATCTGTTGCATGTAACCTGTATCACGAAGTTTGGAAATATCCGCCTCTGTGAAGTACTGATATTTAGACTTCAGAACTTCAGGCATTTCGAAATACTCGATATTTTCTTTGAGTCCCAATGCTCCGAAGACCGGGGCTACAAGCTCCCTGAAGCTGTGAGCTTCTCCGGTGCCTATATTGTAAATTCCCGAGGCGAGTTTGTTGTTCATGAAATGCAAAGTCATCTCCACTGCATCCTTCACATAAATGAAATCTCTCCTCTGTCCGCCGTCCTCTATTCCTTCGCGGTCAGATTTGAACAGCCGGGCTTTGCCTGTTTCCTTTATCTGATCATAACATTTGTTGACCACGCTCCTCATGTCGCCTTTATGGTACTCATTTGGCCCGTAAACATTGAAGTATTTCAGGCCGGCAATCCTGTCAAGGACCCTGCTTCGCTTTGCCCAAAGGTCAAACATGTGCTTGGAGTATCCGTAACCGTTCAAAGGCCGCAGTGTCTCAAGCAGTGATTCATCATCCGAATAACCCTGAGATCCGTCGCCGTAAGTTGCGGCGGAAGAAGCGTAAATGAATCTTACGTTGCTGTCAAGGGCTTTTTCACAGAGATATTTTGAGTATTCGTAATTGTTGCGAAGGAGGAAATCAAAATTCTTTTCGGTCGTTGCACTGCAGGCCCCCATGTGAAAGATCGTATCCACTTCAAACCTCTTAAGGAAGTCAGACGAAAGCATGTGCCCGAAATCGTCTTTGTCAAATACATCTGCAAATCTGAGCGGTATGAGATTCTTCCACTTCTCGGTTTCGTCAAATACGTCAACAATGATTATGTCATCGCGCCCAAGTTCATTCAGCCTCCATACAATTGCGCTGCCTATGAATCCCGCGCCTCCCGTTACTACAATCATTTTACTTTTTTAATATGAGATTTAATGATCTGAAATATTCTTCATCAGTCAGGCACTTTTGTATCAGCCGAACATTGTTCTTATGGCTTAGCCAATGAAGCATCTTCACGGCTTCTTCCTCAGCATGCCACTGAAATTCAGTATGCTCGTCATTCAGAGTTACTTCCTGTGCGGCGACCTTTGCAAGGAACACGGGAACTGCATGCATTTCGTCATTTGCCGGATCATAGAAAACATTGACTGCATCAACATTGTACAGTTCTTCAGGAACAAGTCCCGTTTCTTCCCGCATCTCTCTTACGGCCGCTTCATACGCCTTCTCTCCGGGTTCGATCTTTCCCGCACACACTGACCAGATCCCGGAATAGATAACTTTATCGCTTCTCCTCAGGATCAGATATTCGGGAACATCACCGGTCATCCTGTATATGAAAACTTCGGCAAGGCGTGAAGAGAGTTCAGGCAAACCTGTTGAAATGTTTAGTGAGCATCAAACCAGTTTTCACCCACACCGGTTTCAACAACGATCGGAACATTCAACTTCATTGCATTCTCCATTTTATCCGCAACGATCTTCCTTACCGTCTCAAGTTCTTCCTTCTTCACTTCAAACACAAGCTCGTCATGCACCTGCAGGAGCATTTTCGACTTCAGTTTCTTCTTGGCAAATTCATTGTAGATGTTCACCATTGCAATCTTTATCATATCTGCGGCAGTACCCTGAATCGGCATATTGATGGCCGCACGTTCATCCTCGGCGCGCGCCGCGGCATTGGCATTGTTGATCTGGCTGAGATAGCGCCTTCTCCCGAGCAAGGTTTCCACATAGCCGTGCTCGTGGGCAAACTTCTTTGTATTCTCCATATATTCGCGCACATTCGGATACGTACTGAAATACCTGTCAATGATATCCTTGGCTTCACTGTTCTTTATCTCAAGCCTGTTTGCAAGGCCGAATGCACCGATCCCGTAGATTATTCCGAAATTCACTTCCTTTGCCTTCCTCCTCATACCGGGAGTTACATCGTTCTTCGAACTCAGATTGAAAACCCTCATGGCAGTGTCTGTGTGGATGTCATGTTTGCGTTTGAAGGCATTGATCATGTTTGAGTCATTTGCAAAGTGCGCCATTATGCGAAGCTCAATCTGCGAATAGTCGGCTGAGAGTATAAGGAAGTTCTTATCACGCGGGACAAATGCCTTTCGCAGACTGCGTCCCACTTCCGTTCTTATGGGTATGTTCTGCAGATTCGGATTGTTGCTCGACAACCTTCCCGTCGCGGAGGCAACCTGGTTGAACTCGGTGTGAACCCTTCCTGTCCGGGGATTGATGGCCTTCTTCAGTCCGTCAAGGTATGTTGACTTCAGCTTCGTCAGTATCCTGTAATCAACAAGCTGAGATGCTATCTCATGCTGATACTTGAGCTCTTCCAGCACCTTCACATCCGTTGAAAATCCTGTTTTGGTCTTACGGAGCGGTGTAAGGCTGAGCTTGTTGAACAAAATATGCGCGAGCTGTTGCGTTGAATTTATGTTGAACTTCTCACCGGCCGACTCATATATCTTCTGCTCAAATTCCTTTATGAGCTTCTCAGTCTGAGTGTTGATGATGGAGAGGATCTTCTCATCCACTTTGAATCCTTCAAACTCCATTTCGGCAAGCACCCTGACAAGCGGAAACTCAATGTCATTGCAAAGGCTTCTCAATCCTGCTTTCCCAAGTTCATAGCGTATTCTGTAGAACAGCTGAAGCGTTACGTCAGTATCTTCCGCCGCATACTCAGACGCCTTGCCGATCTCAACCTTGTCCATCGTGATCTGATCTTTGCCTTTGCCTATCAGCTCCGTGATGGAGACCGGCTTGTAGTTCAGGTACTTTACGGAAAGGCTGTCCATGTCATGCGAACCTTCGGGGCGAAGTATGTAAGCTCCTATCAGCGTATCGAAAAACCTGCCGCCGAGATCCACTCCGTAGTTCTTCATCACAATGTAATCGTACTTGATGTTCTGCCCGATTATCAGCTTCGAATTATCTTCAAGCACGGGCTTCAGTATTGAAGTCACTGTCTTCACATCAGGAAGATCAGCTCCGCCTTCTTTGGATGAACCGTCACCGAACAGCGAACCGTCTTCCGCTCCGCCTGAGCGGAGATTCTCAAACCTGACGGGGATGTAGAATCCTTCATTCTCCTTTACGGAAAAAGAGATACCCACAAGATTTGCAAGCATCGGATCGATCGAATCGGTTTCCGTATCAAAGCAGAATGCCGGTTCGGCCTCAAGCAACGCCGCGAGTTTCTTCAGTTCTGCTTTTGAAGTGATGATCCTGTATTCATGCGGGACGTCATTAATCGTCCTGAGCTTCTCCTCTTTCCTCGTATGTGTCGGCTCATCCGTTTCGGTTTCGGCAGGCAATGTTTTTGAGGCCTTTGCAGATTCCTTTTCGCTGTCACCGGCAGTTGAGTCCGGCGAGAATTTCTTTCTGAGAGTCCTGAACTCCAAGTCCTCAAAGAGCCGTGAGAGGCTTTCGCGGTCCGGCTCTTTCAGATTCAGGTCATGAAAGCTGACTTTGAGCGGGACTTGGGTATTGATGGTAACAAGCATTTCCGACAGCAGTGCGTTCTCCCTGTCATTAACAAGCTTTTCCTTCAGCTTTGGTTTGCTTACCTTGTCAATATTTTTGTAAAGGTTTTCGATAGACCCGAATTCCAGTATAAGGTCCCGTGCAGTCTTCTCGCCCACACCCTTAACCCCGGGGATGTTGTCTGACGTGTCACCCATCAGCCCAAGCACATCGATCACTTTTTCGGGCGGCACGCCGAATTTTTCAATAACTCCTTTGGAGTCAATGATCTCAACGTCAGTGACCTTGTTTCCGAATGAATTTCTCGATGGCTTATAAAGGAATGTCTTGTCAGTTACCAGTTGCATATAGTCCTTGTCCGGCGTTACCATATAACTGACGGCATTCTCCTTTTCTGCCTGCTTAACAAGAGTTCCTATGATATCATCCGCCTCGTAGCCGTCAAGCTCGATCATCGGGATGCTCATTGCTTTCACGACTTCCTTTGCCTTGTCGATCTGCCACGGCATGTCAGAAGGGATCTCGTCCCTGTGAGCTTTGTACTGCGGAAACTGCTTGTGCCTGAATGTAGGAGCGGCAGTGTCGAAGCAGACTGCTATGTGATCGGGCTTCTCGTCTTCAATGATCTTGACAAGAGAGTTTACAAAGCCGAACACAGCTGATGTGTTCTTGCCCTTTGAATTGATAAGAGGGCTTGAGATCATGGCGAAGTAAGCCCTGTAGATCATCGCCATTGCGTCTATGAGGAACAGCTTCTCAGGCAATTTGTAATGCTGTAAGTTTATGAGTGAACTTGCCGGTCTTTATGACGAAGCCATCAGACATGCAGTGCAAGCAGGGGAATCCTTGTATGGTAAGCCATCTTCTTCGTAAGGCTTCTGTTGAAAATTCTGTCAAAGAGTGTTCGCTTCTTGATCGTCATTGCAAGCGAATCAACATCATGCGTGTTCACATATTCGTTTATTCCTTCAAGCACATTCTCTTCCTTCACAAGCTCAAGACTCAGCTTGCTGTAATCAACTGTGCCCCTGATCTTCTCAAATTCCCTTCGGTTAAGCTCCTCTGTGTCTTTGGAGGAATCAATAATGTGGAGAAGAGTGATCTCAGAGTCATATATCGATGCAAAGGTCAGGAGTTTCTGGAAAGACGGCAATCCGGATTTGATGTCATCGTAAGCGTAAACGATCTTCTTCAGCGCTCTCGGCGGACAGTTATGGGGGATCGCAAGCACAGGCACGGGTGATTTCTCTATCACGATTGAAGTGTTGCTTCCGAGAATGAGTTCCGTGATACCGCTGGCGCCGTGAGTTCCCATTACCACAAGATCGATCTTGAAATCGTTTATCATGGACAGGGTCTCTTCCACTACCAGCCCCTGTGATACAACTGCTTCGGTTGAGAATATCTCTTTGCCGGATTCGTCCTTGTTTGAACTAACGATCCTGTTCTTCAGCTCTTCGATCGAATCCTTTGCAGACTTTTCCTCTTCCTGATATGCGGAAAGATATATCTCTGCCGGCATGTTGGGGTCGATCAACTGTACGCTGTAGGCGTGAAACAGTATCAGGCTTCCCCTGACCTGCCTTGTGATCTCAACGGCAAATTTCAGCGCATTCTCGGCATTTTGGGAGAAGTCAGTAGGGAATAAGATGTTCTTCATGGGAGTCTGTTTGTTACGGAAAAGTCAATAAAATTGAGAATTATTACAATGTAGAATTTTGAAGACTTTGAGCTGACCGGCCGGAGTGTTCAGAATGTCTT
>CAZTQR010000088.1:0-2172 GCA_964615795.1 uncultured Ignavibacteriaceae bacterium | reverse complement strand
CGGAATTTCCGGCTCCGGCATTTTATATTATTATAGTCCGACTGCTTGACTATCTTGCGGCAATTCATTTTCAAAAAACAATTCACAACTATGAACATTGGAAATAAAGCTCACATGCAAACTGCATTCAAGTTTATGGCTTTTGCAGTTTTGTCTTTTTTAGCGGGCTGCAGTTCGTCGGTGAAGTACCCGTCGGTTACGGAGACATCCACAATGACGTACAATCCCGGCATGGTGGTGTGGAGAGACCTTATCACCCCTGATCCGAAGAAGGCTTCTGACTTTTACCGGAAAGCATTCGGGTGGACAGTTGAAAAGACAGGCACGGATGAACAACCTTACTGGATCTTCAGGAACAACGGAAAGAAAGTTGCGGGCATGTTTGAGATGACCGGCGCAAGGCCTGATGCAGGCGGTGAATGGATATCTTATGTATCAGTGCCGAATGTTGAGACCGCCGCAAAGAAGACATCTGCGGCCGGCGGCACGGTTGTTAAAGGTCCGTCAGAAATGGAGGGAAGGGGAATGGCGGCATTGTTGGCAGATCCTCAGAGAGCAGTTTTTGCCGTGATCAGATCTGCAGACGGCGATCCACAGGCAAATAAGGAAGCTGCTGTGAACGAGTGGCTTTGGTCTGAACTTTGGGCAAACGACCCTGCAGGGGCTGGCGATTTCTATAGGAATCTGCTTGCGGCTGAGATCGAGCAGAAGGAAGTTGACAGCATAACTTACCGGGTTGTGAACAAAGACAACAGAAGGTGCTCCGGTATAATTCAGAGTCCTGCTATTGATGCAAGGTCATACTGGGTTCAGTATATAAAGGTAAGCGATATTGATGCGGCTCTGAAAAAAGCCGAAGATGCCGGCGCCAAGGTGCTCATCAAGCCGAATGAGAAGATAAGGAAAGGAAGCGTTGCCGTGCTGATGGATCCAACGGGTGCGCCTTTTGCAATTCAGCTTTGGCCTTATCAGTAAGGATCTGTTTCTTAACGTTAAAAAAATAATCATAATGAAAATATTGATCGGCATTATTCTGGTTGCATTGACAGCAATCATCATTTACTCATGCGCAGGTGTAAGCGTTGGTGTAAGCGGAAGTTTCGGAATGGGGTACTACGGAGGTCCTTACGGCTGGGGAGTCCATCCCGGCGTTAACGTCGGAGTGTACGGAGGCGGTTACTGGCGCTAACTCAAGATTCTGAATGCGCCTGCCAGACTGCGCGGGCGTTTAACGGGTCTGTGAGTCTGCTGCATTGAATTGTTGGCGGTTCATATAGTTCTGCCTGCTGAAACAAATCCGCCCTGCTTCCGAATTGTAATAGCGTGCTTTGCATATTACGTACACGTAACTCATTAACTGTGCAGACCTGCTTTGTACACGCTAGGTTGATCCCGGACTAAAGAAAATCTAAATTGCTTATCTGGATCGCATTTCTTACTTTTGTGAAATACTTCATTGACGTCTATGGCACATCTCAAGCTGTTGCAATGCAAGTGTCTTCTTATGCTTCCCCTTGTACTGTTAATTCCATTCTCATGTAAAGAACAGGAAAACCCAAATCTCATAAAAGCCTCCGGTAATTTTGAAGCGACTGAAGTGACCGTCAGTTCAAAGACGGCGGGCGAGATCATGTCATTCGGAATTCAGGAGGGAGATGAGGTGAAGTCCGGAGATGTGCTGGCTGTACTCGACCACTCACTTCTTGATGTTCAGCTCAGACAGGCGGAGGCCGGAGTTCAGCAGGCCGAATCTCAGCTTCAGCTTCTGCAGTCGGGAGCAAGAAAGGAAGACATAAGAATAGCTCAGGAGCAGGTTGACCTTGCAAGGATAAATCTTCAGCAGGCAAAGGACGACAAGGACAGGTTTGAACAGCTGATCGCAACAAATACGATCACCAGGAAACAGTATGATGATGCCGTGGCAAAGCACGACATGGCGGCAAATCAACTGAACACTGCGCTGGAGAATCTGAAGAAAGTGAAGAGCATCATCAGGCCTGAGGAGATAGGATCAGCAAAGGCAAACGTGAAGAAGTCTCAGGCAGCGGCTGATCTTATCAGAAAGAATATTGAGGACTGCACAATACTGTCTCCCGTGGCGGGGACGATCACGCGAAAGTTTGCTGAAGCAGGGGAGTACGTCACTCCCGGATCATCACTGCTGAACATTGC
>CAZTQR010000087.1:0-12348 GCA_964615795.1 uncultured Ignavibacteriaceae bacterium | reverse complement strand
ATTTGCGGAGCAAGGTTTACAACTTCATATACAAGGATCGGTGGTGTTGCGCAGGATATTTCAGACGAGGCTCTTGCGGGGATCAGAAAGTTCATAGATGACTTCGGAGAAAATCTTGATGAAATGAGACAGCTTGTCGAGAGGAACAAGATATTCATCATCAGGTGCGAAGGCATAGGATATCTTTCCAAGGAAAAGTGCATTCAGCTTGGGCTTACCGGCCCCCTCATCAGGGCTTGCGGAATTGAAAGGGACCTCAGAAGAAGTGAACCTTATCTTGTATATGATCAGCTTGATTTCAGAGTTCCGACTTATACAGACAGCGACTGCCTTGCAAGATATTATGTCAGAGTCGAAGAACTTGTCGAATCCGTCAAGATCATAAGGCAGTGCCTTGACAAGATCCCGTCGGGCCCTCATAATGCATTGCAGTCCAAAAAGGTTCTGCCTTCAAAGGACAGGGTTTATACCAAGATGGAGGAATTGATCCATGATTTCATGATCATCAACTTCGGAGTCAATCCACCCGTCGGCGAATCTTACAGCGCAATAGAAGCATCGAAGGGCGAGCTTGGATTCTATATCATCAGCGACGGCAGCGGACATCCGTTCAGGCTCAAGATCCGCTCACCAAGTTTCAGCAACCTTCAGTCACTTCCGGATATGATGAAGAACTGCATGATCTCTGACACAGTCGTGATAATCGGAAGCGTTGATCCGGTTATGGGAGAGGCTGACAAGTAACAGACTGCGCAGATTCATTCCAAAAGAACTTACATAAACCGTACATGAACAGCGAATATGTTCCTCAGTTCAATGAGGAAGAAATGAAGCAAGTCAACTATCACATCTCAAAATATCCCAAGCCGATGGCGGCGGTAATGCCTTTGCTCTGGATGATCCAGGAGAAATACGGATGGATATCTCTCGACGCCATGAAGTATATCGGGGAAATTCTAAAGCTGCCTTACGATCATGTGCTTGGTGTTGCGACATTCTACACTATGTATTTTAAGAAGCCGGTGGGAAGGAATCACCTTCAGGTATGCACAAACGTATCATGCATGCTGAGGGGAGGATACGAAATATTTAACCATATCTCAGGCAAACTTGGAATAGCAAACAAGGAAGTCACTCCGGACGGGGTGTTTTCAATAGAAGAGGTGGAATGTCTCGGCAGTTGCGCGACAGCACCCATGCTTCAGCTGAACAATGAGGAATTCTATGAGAATCTGACAGTCGAAAAAGTTGATCAGCTTCTTGATTCCCTAAAAAACACAAAGTGAATTTCTGACGATGGAAAAGATCATACTAAAAGACATACCCGGACTCGACAAGATTGACGTTTACATTGCCAACGGCGGTTACACGGCCCTTAAAAAGGCACTGAAGGAAATGAGCAGGGAGCAGGTGATAGAAGAGGTTAAGAGATCCGGATTGCGGGGAAGGGGCGGCGCCGCTTTTCCAACGGGAATGAAGTGGGGCTTCATGCCGAAAGGCGATGAAAAGCCGAAGTACCTTTGCTGTAACGGAGACGAGAGTGAGCCCGGCAGTTTCAAGGACAGGGAAATATTTGAAAAAAATCCTCATCAGTTCATAGAAGGAGCGCTGATCGCGGCTTATGCTATCGGCGCATGCGCGATTTACATTTACATCCGCGGCGAATACTGGAAATGGATAAACATCATCGAGAAGTGCGTGAAGGAAACCTATGATAAGGGATTTGCAGGAAAGAACATTCTGGGATCGGGATTTTCTACCGAGATTTACGTTCACAGAGGAGCCGGGGCATACATTTGCGGAGAGGAATCATCACTCATGAATTCTCTTGAAGGCAAGCGCGCATATCCCCGGATAAAGCCGCCGTTTCCGGCTGCATTCGGCGTTTGGGGAAATCCGACCACGATCAACAATATTGAAACTCTTGCAAATGTGCCCGAGATCCTGAACAAAGGGGGAGAATGGTACAGCAAAATAGGCGAACCGAAACATCCGGGCACGCTTTTGTTCGGCGTCAGTGGGCATGTGAACAAGCCGGGAGTTTACGAGCTTCCGTCGGGAACGCCATTGATGACTATCATAAATGATTACTGCGGTGGTGTCAGAGGGGGCAAGGATATAAAGATGGTCATTCCGGGCGGGTCTTCAATGCCGCCGCTTACAAAGGAAGAGTGCCTGAACATGAAAATGGATGCCGAGAGCTTGAAGGCTGTTGGCTCAGGCATCGGGACTGCCGGAATTATTGTTATGGATGAAGATACAGATATTGTTGATGTTCTCAGGAGAATCACCAAGTTCTACTATCACGAATCATGCGGACAGTGCACACCGTGCCGCGAAGGTTGCGGGTGGATGCTGAAAGTGCTTCAGAGAATAATTGACGGAAACGGACGGCAATCAGACCTTGACCTGCTTATTTCTGTAGCGCAGAACATTGAAGGCAACACTATTTGCGCATTGGGTGAGGCCGCGGCCTGGCCGGTTAAGTGGACGGTGAAAAAATTCAGAAGTGATTTTGAATCCCGCGTTAAGGAAGGTCTGAAGATCCCGACAAAGAACAAAGTGCACGGATTAAGAAGCTCAGAAGAATATGTTGATGTGAAAAGAGAAACTGATCCCGTAGTAAGAGAATTGTTTGGGACTGTTCAGGAAAATGTTCATAACAAGGAAGTGAAGAGATTCAGTTCCTGATCTGAAGATTGCGGAAAGAAAATGAAGAGGGCACGGAGAATTTTCTTCGTGCCCTTCGTATTTTACTGCTAAGATCTGTTATCTGCTTCCAAGCTGTATCTTCAGCGGCACATTCTCCTCGTTTCGCTTCACAATGATCTCAACTTCATCGCCGGGCTTATAGCCACTCATAGCATACATGTAGCTGTAAATATCGTTCACTTCCACCTCACCGAACTTCAGAATAACATCTTCAGCCTTGAGTCCACCTTTCTCCGCCGGGCTTCCTTCCTTGACTCCTGAGATCTTCATTCCCGTGCCTGAATATGAGTAATCCGGAATTGTGCCCACATATACTTTCACACTTCCCATTGACCTGCCTTCGTTGCTTGTTGCAATTATCTTCGTGAACTCCGGCTTTGACCGGAGAGAATTCAGCGCCAATGCAACATCATAAACATAGGATGCGACTTTCGCCGAGCCTTCACCGTTTATCAGAGCCACATCATCAGTCGGAGCATGATAATCTTTGTGCGTGCCGGTGAAAAAGTGAAGCACGGGAACATCCTTGCTGTAGAAGCTTGCATGATCTGACCTGCCGCTGCTCTCTTCGCTGAATGTAAGCTTGAAGTTGTATGCAGAGTTAAGTGAATCCAATGCAGGTTTCCAGTACGGGGAAGAACCTGTTCCGTATATTATCAGCTTGTCGTCAGTCAACCGGCCAATCATGTCCATGTTCAGCATTGCTACGATCTTTCTCTTTTCGAACAGCGGGGACTTCGTGAAGTAAGCTGAGCCAAGCAAGCCTGCTTCTTCACCTCCGAACGCCATGAACAGATAACTTCTCTTAAGATCCTTCTTTTTTGCTGAAAGCTTCTCTGCGATCTCCAGCATACCTGCCGTTCCGGATGCATTGTCATCCGCGCCGTTGTGTATCTGCTTGTCGGAACCGCTGTACAAAGAACCGTACATGCCGTGACCCAAGTGGTCCTTGTGAGCGCCGATAACCACAACCTCGTACTTCAGCACAGGATCTTTTCCCTCCAGAAATCCTATCACGTTGTCAGTCACCACCTTCACTGCTTTCACATTCACTTCCATCGAAGCTTTTACTTCAGGTATTTCAAATGAATCCGGTTTCTTTGATTCGTCTATTTTGTCCTGAATGGATTTAAGGTCATAACCGTTTGCGCTCAGAAGTTTTGAAACAATTTCCCTCTTACAGCTTATGACCGGCATCCCTGCGTCGTGCGTGACGTTATCAAAGGTCATCTTTATCAGCTTGTCTTCATCTCCCGTATTCGGGCCGTTGAAGAAGATCACGCCTGCAGCTCCGAGCTCCTTTGCCTTCATTGCCTTGAACCTGCCGGATTCGAACTGATCGAACGGGTTGCTGTGAGGATCCGATCCGCCGGGCGAAAACCTCATGATAAGCAGGATTTTTCCGGCTACATTCAGCGCATTGCCGTCCTTGTCTGTATAATCATTGTACTTTCCGTCAGGTGTCGATATTCCGTAACCGACAAATGCCAGATTGCCTGATACACTGCCGCTTGAAGAAAATCCAAGGGGCTGAAAATCCTTTTCAACTGCATAGTCTGCCGAGGTTCCGGAAGATTGAATGTTCAGGCTGTTCTTACCGGCAAGCTCAACATGCGTGTACATGTCGAATTCCTGTACATAGCCCTTTTCACCGCCGGGCTTCACTTTATATTTCTTGAATTCTTCAATAATGTATTCCTGCGTCAGGTCATCTCCTTCGGTCCCCGGAAACCTTCCCTGAAGCTCGTCAGATGCAAGATATGTGATATGCTTCATCATATCCTGCTTGGTGATATCTTTGCTTCCCGGACCATCACCATTAACGGAAAATCCTGTGATGAAAACCGCAGTAAGAACTGAAGCAGTCAGTATTTGAAATGATCTTATGATTCTCTTCATTCTTTTGGTTTTGGTATTGATCAGACCGCAATTGACCGAAATCGAACCATGCCCGGAATTCATGTAACCGGAATGAACAACTGCGGCTGCTTGTGAACTATTGATTGCTGCTAAACTCTAAATTGAGCGTTGTAAAATCAAGTTACAAAAAACAGAAAGCCCCGGAAGTTCTTCACCTCCGGGGCTTCAATTACTGATTATGAACTGTGTTGCCGATTACTCTGCTGCGTTCATTTCGGTCTTTACAGTATTGCTGTTCAGTTCGGGTACTGTGCTTTCAACCGTAGCTGAAACAGGACCCGGGCAAGGAGTTGCAACACTGACGAAGTTGAATACATTGTTATCTGTTATCTGAGCATCCGTGGCATCAACCGTTCCGTCCGAGTTGATATCGGTTGCAAGATAACATCCTGATACAAAGTTGAATGCATCATTGTCAATAAGCGATCCGTCAGATGCGTCAATTGTACCATCCTGCGTTACATCACCGCCGAAGAACGACCAGTTGGCACCGTCAAGGATCATATTTCCGCCGAATGCCTGTGTCTGAGCTGACCTGAAATCATAATTCAGCGCGCCTGCCGTGAAGCTCTGGGTTGCCGCGCTTACTGTTCTCAGGTGGTTAAGCGATGTTACATCAAGATAATATCCGGTTCCGTTGGCAACTGAATCGCCCCAGCAGAATACACCTGTACCTCCGACATCCGCCCTGCATGTTGAAACGATACCGCATGCGCCTGTTCTGAGTGTAACCATAACATCACCTGCTGTTGCGCCTTTTCCTTCGAGTTGTGCGCCAAGTGTAAGGAGTTTGAACGCCGCGCCTTCATCACATCCCTTCCACGGATATGTGGCTGCTCTTGGACTTCCGTCGATGTCATCTGTAACTGCAGCAACCGGAGTACCGTTAAGATCTCCACCAACCGGACCGCCGATTCTCAGGTTCGAAGTGGACACGAAATTGAAACCTTTGAAGATAGAGTGCTGATCGTACGGGCCGTAGCAAAGGTTAGCTTTAAAGGCTTCGATTGCGCCGTTCGGATATACGAATGATCCGTGAGCAGCTGCCCATGATGTGCCGGCTGTTCCGCCTGCTGACCAGTAAAGATTGTAGTCAACGCTCCTTGTTACGTTTGTGCTTGAGTCATAGTCAGCACCGATGTGGAAAGCTGTTGCACTTCCGCCGGTTCTTTCATTCACGAAGATGTTGTTCTTCATGTTCATGAAATAGGTCTGCGTGGCAACAGGAGTCACAACGTTTCCGGCATAGGATTCCGTAAGAGCTGCCGTAGCTGTTGATGAAGCTCCTCCGATCCTAACAGTGTTGTTGTAAACATTTGCAGTATAGTTTGCAAACTGAACTGCATTGGAGAACTGAGTCTGAAGTCCGATCACAAGTGTTCCGGTAGGATTGTTCGGGAACAAGGAGAACATGTTGTTGATGTAATTTACCGTTGTTACCGGGTCTGTAAGGTTTGTACCAGCAAGAGTAACGGGCAGGGCGATCGATCCTCTCAATGCTGAGGAAAGTCCGACTGCTGATGCAAGGTCTCTGACTACATTCTTGGTGATGTTTACGGTGCCGACTGCCTGAACCTGAATGCCTACCCATGAAGCGGCCATTGTGGAGGCTGCATCGTAGGTTAGGATGTTCTCTGTGCAATTTACACCATTGACAAATGAACCGATGAAAATACCAAGGGCGTTAGTGTTTTTTACAATGTTTCCCCTGATGGTTGTGTTGTCATTTGTGAATGAGTTGGTGCCGTTCGCTGTTCCGAAAACCTGTATTCCTCTGGCTCCTCTGTCAATTGAATTGTACTCGATCACATTGTTGTTGTTGCCGCCTGTGCCGCCGGCTACGGTCTGAGCAATTTGCATAAGTCTGCCGACAGTTGCAAGAGTCGTGCTGCCCTGTGCATTGATATACCTTACCGTATTGTTGGAAGCGCCGTTTCTCCAGCAGATAATGGAGTTGTTAGTACCGGTGTTGCCGTTGGTGATAGTCAACGACCTTGTTGTACCTGTTTGTCCGACTCTTCCGTCAATTGTAACATTGTCTGCATCATTGAGGATGATGATCGGTGAGTTGGCATTTCCTGTTACCGTGTTGGTGCCGCTCGTTGTAATGAGGCACGAAGTAATGTTTGCACCAGTAAGCACTGCTGAATCCGGTTCAGCATAGCTTGAGGTAATTGTTACTGTCGGTGTTGCTCCGTGCGTTCCGGCATTGACTGCCGCGAATGCCGCTTTCAGATTTGCATAAGTAGCTAAGCTGGGTGTCACGTCAACCTGAGCGTTTGCCATCTGATTCATTGCCGAAAAGGCAACAATGATGAACAAAGAAAACAGTAGTTTTCTCATTTTCTTCCCCTTTTTTTAGTTAGTAATTTTTTGTGTTTGGATAAGCAAATTAGCACATTAATATTGAAAATGCTATAATTATTTTAACTTTTTTGCTCATCTTGGAAGAGAAAATGTCCTCTCCGTTCGCAGGAAAATATCAAAAATGGGCTATGGTGGGCCGGTTCTGGTTGAGTTAATCTGATGCCGCCTGCCGTTATGTCAGCCGAACCGGTGTAATACAGTAAGAGGTGATTTGGAATTCTCTTTCCTGAGGCGCGGTCATTCGTTCATAATGCTGAAGGGCGTTCTGAACGCTCTGTTAGACACGTAATTGTGTTCCTGCACTGCAAGTCTGACAAATGTGCCTTCGTGATCAGAAACCTGCATTAATGCGGGATAATTTTTATGCCGTCAGGCAGATCATCTGAAATTTTCATGTATGAAAAATATTCACCCAAGCCCAAAATGAATAAGGCATTACCGGTTCTTACAGGCAAAATTGCCACAGACTTAACCTTGATATGCTGTATCTCAATGTCTATTTTTGACAAAATCATTGGCCCTGAAGGCCTTACCTGATGTATTAATCAAAACAAAAAAGCAAAAAATGAAAACTGCCATATTGCTGGTTCTGGCAATGTTAATCTCACTGAACTTTTACTCATGCTCATCTGTGACAGATGTCAGCGGCACATGGAAGAAGCCGGGAACCACTGCCCAAAAGTATAAGAAGATCGTAGTGCTTGGTGTTTCCAAAGAAGTTGTTAAGCGGGCAACACTCGAAAATGCAGTCGTAGCCGATATGAAAAAGTACGGTATCAATGCTGTTGCCGGAACAAGCATAATCCCTGACACTTTCATTGATTCAGATAACGATGGAAAAGTTGACGAGAAAGTGAAAGAGGACATAGTGAACAAGCTTAAGGAAAACGGGTTCGACGGCGCTTTCGTAATGTCCCTTACGGGAAAGGATGAGAAGGAATATTATGTGCCCGGCACATACAGCTACGGCCCGATGTATTCGCCTTATGCCGGTTACTATGGATTCAACAACTATTACTACGGCGCATGGAACACGATTTATTCTCCGGGATACTATACAAAGCAAACAAATGTGTTCTTCGCTTCGAATTTTTACAATCTGAGCACCATGAACCTGGTATGGTCTGCACAGTCAGAAACATTCAATCCTTCTTCGCTTAAGGACTTTGCACAGTCCTATGCAACTACAGTGGTTGAAGAGTTTGTAGGCTCCGGAGTTGTAAGAAAATAGACTGCTGAAAGTGTTTGGATTCAATAGACCCCGGCCTGAAACCGGGGTCTATCATTTAAGGACGATTCCGTTTGCAATGCAGAATTTCCTTACTAAAACCGGATGACGGCGTGACAAATGCCTTATGGATGAAACAGCCGCATTTCTTACAAATCCGTCTTCGTATTGCAGAAGTCCTTTGAGAAATTCCAATGACTCGTCAGGATATTTCCAGCCAAAGCTGTTATTGAAACTCATGGCAAGATTCCACAGCACATTCCTGTCTTTTGAACGGCTCATTTTTCTAAGCAGTTTAAACGTCTGTTTCGGCAGGGAATTACCGAAGTGTGACCCCAGTATGAAAGGGCCGAGGTTTCTTCTTACATATGCTGAGGCGTCGCTCAGAAGCAATGAAATTATCTTGAGACCCTTGGCGCAATTCTTCTCATTCTTGAAGGCAAGTGCCGAGAAAAGAACTGCTCTCCTCACATTCTCAGAGCCGTGCGAAGTAAGTCTCAGCATCTCATTGTAAAGTTCAGGATTCCCTGCTACTAACC
Organism: uncultured Ignavibacteriaceae bacterium; assembly: GCA_964615795.1. Taxonomy (GTDB): domain Bacteria; phylum Bacteroidota; class Ignavibacteria; order Tepidaquicellales; family Tepidaquicellaceae; genus JADJAH01. Next base: position 3,582 of record CAZTQR010000087.1, on the reverse strand, counting down.
GGATCAGGGCTGAAGCCGCATACTCCCGCACTTCCCAGTTGTTATGGTCGGCAGTCTGCAGTATCAGTTCCATCACGTTGGACGGAGATTCGGCGTAACCCCTCCAGATAAGTGAAACTCCGACCTCTTTTGAGTTTCCGCTTTTTGCTATACACAACTTCTTGCCGTACTTACAGAACAGGCGCCCGCTGTCATTACTTTCCTCAATCGCTTGTTCGAGTTCTCTGATCACAAATCTCTTGTCTTTGGTCTTTGCCGTTCCGGCATGCGGAGTGGAAACCGAATCCAGTGCGGCCATTATCTGCTCCGTATCGAGCCTTTCCGCAAACCTGCGTATGAGTGACTTCCGGCGCTCGCTGAGGATGGAGTCTTTGGATTTCTCTTGTGTCATGACAGAAAGTAATAATGATCAGGCTTTAAGGAATTACATATCTTTCTCATAAATCCTATATTGCAGCAATCAAAACGGGAAAATGAATCTGGATCTAGAGACCATACTGTTTTTTGTGATGAGTACTTTCGCAGTTGCTTCAGCCCTGCTTATGATCACAAGAAAGAATCCTATCACCAGCGCGCTTTATCTCATTCTCAATTTCTTTTGCGTATCCGGACTATATCTGCTTCTCAAAGCGCAGTTCATAGCAATAATTCAGGTGCTGGTTTACATGGGCGCCATCATGGTACTGTTCCTGTTTGTGATCATGCTCCTTAATCTTCAGGATGAAAGCAAGTTCAAGGAGAATTATTCATATAAGAAGATAACTGCCATACTGCTTTCGATCTTCCTTTTCGGCGTCCTCAGTATTACGGTTTATTCGGGATTTTCCGGCAAAATGAAGGTCATGCATGAGAAGGCGCTTGAGATCGGAAAGGCGGAATTTCTCGGAGCAGAACTTTTCACAAGTTATTCATTCCCGTTTGAACTGGCATCTTTCCTTTTGCTTGCGGCAATAGTCGGCGCTGTAGTGCTTGCCAAAAAGAAGTTCGACTGACTATATAAGGTCAAATCCCGTAAATGGCCTTAGCGCCTCCGGCACCGTTATATTACCTTCAGCTGTCTGGTTTGCTTCCAGCAAAGCAACCATCAGTCTCGATGTAGCGAGTCCTGATCCGTTCAGTATGTGAACAAATTCCGTCTTTGACTTCCCGTTTTCAGCAGTCTTCCTGTATCTGGCCATAGCCCTTCTTGACTGGAAGTCAGTGCAATTGCTTACTGATGATGCCTCCAGCCATTTATTTTCCGCATACGACCAGACCTCAATATCGTAGCATTTTGAAGCGGCAAAACCAATGTCTCCGGTACACAGCTCAATGACCCTGTAATGAACACCCAGCTTCTCGAGAATTCCGCACGCATGCGAAATCATCTTCTCAAGTTCCTCGTAGGAAGATTCAGGCTCGCAGAAAGTTATGAGTTCAACTTTGTTGAACTGATGCACCCGCAGAAATCCCTTCGTATCTTTGCCGTAACTGCCGGCCTCGCGCCTGAAGCAATTTGTGAAGCCGCAGTACTTTAGCGGCAGGTCTTCAGCCCTGATGATCTCATCCCTGTGGATGTTCAGGATGGAAACTTCGGCAGTGGGAATTGCAAACAAATCATCCTTCTCCATATGATACATGTCTTCTTCAAACTTCGGGACTTTCTCCGCCGCTTCCATTGATCTCCTGCTTACAAGTACGGGCGTGATGACTTCCCGGTATCCGTTCTTTCCCTGCTCTTCAAGCATGAAGTTGATGAGCGCCCTTTCAAGTCGCGCGCCCTTTCCCTTATAAAGGGCAAATCCGCTTCCGGATATTTTTGCCGCCCTTTCAAAATCAAGGATGTCCAGCCTTTTGCCCAGTTCAACGTGATCAAGTGGAGAAAACGAAAACTCCTTTTTCTCCCCCCACTTCTTCACTTCCACATTTTCTTCCTGCGACCTTCCTTCCGGAACCGAGCCATGAGGAAGATTTGGGATGTAGCTTAAATATTGGTCAATTTCCCGGTCAGTGTTCTTGAGTTCTTCATCAAGCAGTTTGATCTCATCGGATACCTTCTTCATTTCAGCGATCTTGTCATCTGCATTGAGCTTTCCGCGCTTAAGCAAGGCAATCTCATCCGATACGGAGTTCCTCAGCTCCTTAAGCTTTTCAGACCTCTTTATAAGATCGAGCCTGTTCTTGTCAAGGCTGAATACTTTGTCAATCTTCGCAGGGTCTTCACCTCTGAGAGCCAGCCTGCCCTTTACGAGATCCGCATTCTCTCTTACAATCTTTATGTCCAGCATTTCAATTTATTTTATTGACCCAACTGAAACTTCAGAAACCTCAATCCTTCCATCGAGTCCATCGGCTTAAAGCCAAGTTCCGCTTCCGCCTTGAAAGTTGTCAATCCTGATCTCATCGGCCTCGGAGCCGGCTGATTGAGCATTTCCGTGGTGATCGGCCTCACAAGTCCTTTGTCGTAACCAAAAACTTCGCACAGATTATTAGCGAACGTGTATCTGGAAATAACATCCGGTCCTGCAATGTTATAGATTCCGGTACAGCCTCTTTCAACAATCCTCATTGTTCCTACGGCAAGATCTTCAACCATGGTGGTATTGCTAATCTGATCGGTCACGACGTTCACCAGTTCATTGTTGGAGAGTTTGTCTACAAGCCAAAGCGCAAAATTCGGCTTCACATTCTTGCCTGTCCCGTAGATCACGAGCGTCCTTATGATGGCATGTTCTATGTCGCTCGTCTTCAACGCATTTTCAGATGCCAGCTTCTCCCTTCCGTAAAATGAGATCGGGTTGGGAACGTCATCTTCCGAGTAGGGGCCGTTTCTGCCGTCGAACACATAGTCCGTTGAAAAATGTATGACCCTCGCGCTGTTGATCCTTGCCGCTATGATCAGGTTCTTTACACCGTCAACATTGATCTTCCATGAAGCCTCACGCTCCGTTTCGCAGGCATCTACATTAGTGAACGCCGCGCAGTTTATTATTACGTTCGGAGAGAATTCCGATGCTTTCTTCTTTACATCATCTTTGCTTGTGATGTCGAGAGTCCTGTATTCGCATTTGTCATAGATGTACGAATATTCCTCTGCCGAAGTGACAAGAAGGTTATGATCAGTCTCTCTGAGAAACATCTTTGACACTGCCTGCCCCAGCAATCCGTTCGAACCGGTGATAAGAATATTGAGTTTGCCCGGATTCATTGCTCAGGCAAGTTTGTGAAGTTCATCTATTCCTTCAAGTGAAGTGTTGTAAGACGCCATTCGGTTTGCAAAGTGAATGCTCTTTTCAAAATTTTCATTCTTTGAAAAGTCGAGCGTGAATGCAGATGCAAATACATCACCGCATCCTGTGGAGTCAACGAACCTCGGATTCTCAATTGCCGCAACCTGCAACTGGTCAAGGTCAAAGAACTTTTCGTTTCCGTAAGACTTTTCCGTCTTCGTGTACCCTGTCGCTCCGTCAACCCCTTTTGTGACAATCATTCCCTTTACCGGATAATTATTGCTCATCAGGATCTTCTCCGCTATCCTGTACTCCGGTAGCTTCTCTCTGCTCAGTATGGAAACTTCGAACTGATTCATCTGAACCGTATCTG
>CAZTQR010000086.1:0-12836 GCA_964615795.1 uncultured Ignavibacteriaceae bacterium | reverse complement strand
GCAATTCAAGAGCATCTTTGTTGCTGCCTTCTGCCTGAAGAACTCTTGCTAGAGCAAGGTTCTTCTCTGCAGCCCGATGCTTTTCGGGAAGCACAAAAGAATACTCTCTGATAAACTCTTTCACCCAATCCAGTTCTTTGACCCTAATGCCAATTATTACGTAGTCCCTGAAATTGTTTACAGGATAGTTTATTCTTCTGAGTTCGGAATCATAGCCTGCAGAGATCTTCTTCTTTATGATCTCGAACACTGTTCTGAGAAACCTGTGATTTCCCAAGCTGATCTGATCTATGCAATACGTTATGAGCGCGAAGTAGATCTGATTATTTTCCGCTTCGCTCAGACTGCCGGTCAGCTCTTTAAATAGTTTTTGGAGCCTTCCAAACTCCCGGGAATCAGGCAGTGTCTTGAAAAGAACATATAAGTAATAATGCATGAGAACATACTTGTACAAAAACGTATCCGTTTTCTTCAATGTATTGATAACCTTTACAACGTCAATGATCTCCATCACTTCCTCGGAAACAAGTCTCCCTTTTGCATAACCGGCAAAGACCTGCTGGTAATGCTCAGCGGAATTCGTCAGAAGTCCGGTAAGGAATAATGCAACCTGATATCCGGAGTTACGTGATCTCGATGACTGAAATCTGTCATAATTGCCGCTGTAGAAATTTGTATCTGAGTCAAGCATTGAGATCTTCTCCAGCTGATTCAGCAGTTCCAAATCAAATTTTGCGCTGACCAATCTTTTCTCTGTTCTTCTCAGTACAAAATCGGAAATACGGTATTCTTCCCGCTCTGCAAGTTCGCCTATCAACAGATTCTCAAAAACAAATGGTTTGTTTCTGATCCTTTCGTTGACCAGAAAACTTTCGAGTACCAGGTACAGCTCTGACATTCTGCTCTGAAGTGTTCTTGTGCCTATTCCAAGCTCCTGAGACAAGCTGCCCAAAAGTCCTCTGCCGCGGAATTCACTAAAACCAACTACGTGAAGTTTCAGGAGCTTCTTCAGGATCTTTGTGTTGTCCCTGTTGCCGGAAAAGTACCTTGAAGCCGCAAACTTTACAAACGACTGCATTTCCTTCACTGAAAGAAGCTTCAGGGCTGATATCAATTTGGGTGCAGGCTGTGGTGAACTTTTCATATTTGTATGTTGCTATTCCGGCACAATATTCGGCTTTTTGAATTAAAAATCTGTGGTGAAATTTGTCGAATCCGTACTTTGACAAACAAAATACCTCAACATATTTTGCCGGATATCCGGGACAGTCATGAGCGGGTGAATTGTGATTGCAGTATGTAACCGCTGTATTGTTTCAATAGGCTGTCCGGAATATACAGCAAAAGGTTGATTTAGAGTTGGGTGGTCAGGGTGTTCCGGATGCGCTTTCCTTCCTTGGCGCGAGATAACGGAACACCTTACTTATTTTCAGAGAACAGTTCCTTCCTTTTAAGAGGCTTCGTTTTGACCCGAAACAATTAAGGCATATTCCACAGTACAATATTAATTTCGACACAGCTGATGCAGGCGATGAGCAGAATTCAGACAACAATGCATTCATACCGGGGTGTGCAATTAGGCCGTAGTGTTTCGCTGTGATATCGCAGGCAGAATGCCTGCTTACAGAATAGTCCCGCTGTCTTGTAAAGGCGGGACTTATTTATGCTTGAAAATTTCTTTGTAGAAGATCAGTTGACGGGCCGCTCGTCTGATCCCTCCTGAGGAACATTCGCAGGTGCAATATCCGGAGCCTCAGTTTCAGAGAACCTGTTCCAGAATCCAAGAAGGAATCCCGCAACAGCATAGGAGACTAGCGCTTTGCCTGCATTCAGCCATGTCAGGCCGTAATGCCTCAGTTCAAACTGGTCAATTGTGAGGAGTTCGCAGAAGACAAACCCGAACCAGATCATCACTCCGTACGTTAACCCCATGAAGAAGTTCTTTACCTGCAGTTTCTTGAAGAACCATGCAAGCGTGTACATTGTGACAACCGATGTGATGAAGGCAACAATGAACGGCATTATGCCGGCATTCTTGAAGAACTCCATATCCTTCCCGAGAAGCTTCATCCATTCATTCCCGAAAAAGTAAGGAGAGTACCAAACAAAACCAAGTATCATGTTGAATACAACCAGGATCCAGACAGCAGGGTGATTGATCTGTACAGTTTTTACTTTCATAGTCATTGTTTGTTTTTGCAAAATAGTCATTTGGGTTTGCTTTACCAATGTAGGATTGCGAGTGACCTGTATTGGCAATCAGGTGCGGATGATCTGTGAATGGATACTCATTTGTTCATTAAGTCTGAGCGGCAAAAAATCTATATTTGCAGATCATCTCCGGCAATCACATTAATTCATTTTACCATGCCTGAACTTTCGGATTACAAGGAACTGGGAAAGAAAACAGCCGCTTACAGGGCCGCAGAATTCGTTGAACCGGGAATGACGGTCGGACTCGGTTCGGGCTCAACTGTATATTATGCCGTTGCCAGGCTGGGTGAACTTGCAGGCGATGGACTGAAGATCTTATGCGTATCCACTTCCGCAGTTACAACAAGGCTTGCGATTGAATGCGGACTGACGCTCGCGGGGCTGGAAGAAATTGAGGCGATAGACATTACAATTGACGGTGCGGATGAAATTGACAGGGATCTGAACGGTATCAAAGGCGGCGGCGGCGCACTGCTGTTTGAAAAAATAGTGGCACTCTATTCAAAGAAGAATATCTGGATAGCGGATTCGTCAAAGCTTGTAGATGTGCTTGGAAAATATCCCCTGCCTGTTGAGGTGGTTCCGTTCGGATACAAGAGGGTTTTATCCATACTGGAAAAGATGAAACTGAATCCTGTGATCAGACAGAAGGGAAATGTTCCTTACAGGACGGACAGTAACAACTACATAATGGACCTTTATGCTGACAGGATCAAAGATCCGGCCGGGCTTGACAGGGAGATCAAGCTCATCAGCGGAGTGGTGGAGACGGGAATATTTTTCAATATAGCAGACCTTGCAGTGATTGCCGACGGAGATGAAGTGACAATACTGGATAAACATTAACCTGAAAGGAGGAGTGCAATGAGGAAGGAGAGCTTTGATTTTCTTGAAAGATATCTTAACAACGCTTCACCGGTTGGTTTTGAAATGTCGGGGCAGAAAATATGGCTGAACTATATAGAACCATATGTTGACGATTATTTTTCCGACACGTACGGGACAGTTGTAGGTGTGATAAATCCCGATGCAGATTACAAGGTCGCGATTGAAGCCCATGCGGACGAGATCTCGTGGTTTGTGAGTTACATAACTCCGGACGGCCTGCTGAATGTAGTCCGCAACGGATTTACCGATCATCAGATCGCTCCCGCCAAGAGAGTGAACATCCACACAAAGAAAGGAATTGTGAAGGGCGTGTTTGCATGGCCCTCGATACAGATAAGGAACAGGAAAACGGATCAGGGACCCCAGTTATCTGATCTTGCAGTTGACTGCGGCTGTGACTCCGCAAAGGAAGTAGAAAAGCTCGGCATACATGTCGGTTCGGTCATAACTTACGCAGATTCTTTCATGGTGATGAACGGCAAATATTATACGGGCAGAGGTATGGACAACCGCGCCGGAGGATTCATTATTGCGGAGACTGCACGGATGCTCAAGGAGAAGAAGAAGAAACCGAAGTTCGGAGTTTACTTCATCAATTCAGTGCAGGAAGAAACAGGCCTGAGCGGAGCCAAGATGATCGCGCAGAACATCAAGCCCGACGTTGCAATCGTTACTGATGTGATACATGACACTCAGCATCCAAACTATACAAAAGCCCTGACGGGAGACATAAAGTGCGGAAAGGGCCCGGTGCTTTCGTATGCGCCGGCAGTGCACAGGAACCTCCTGCAAGTGCTGATAGAAACGGCAAAGAAGAACAAGATCCCGTTTCAGCTCAAGGCATCGTCGGAAGAGACTTATACCGACACAGAAGCATTTGCCTACTCAAACATGGGAGTTGCTTCCGCGCTGATATCGCTTCCGCTTAAGTACATGCACACAACAGCGGAGATCGCTCATAAAAATGATATTGAAAACTCTATACGACTGTTCTATGAGTTCATTTGCACTCTCAGGAGCGGTACTGATTTTAAGTACCTGAAATGAACATTTTAATAATCTGCAAATCATCAAACACAAACTGAACTGAATATGAAGATCAAAGATTCGAGAATTCTCATCACAGGCGGTAGCTCCGGTATAGGCAAAGCTGCGGCCAAACTGTTTTCGGAATCGGGCGCAAAGGTTGCCATAACCGGAAGGGATAAGGACAAGCTGGAGAAGTCAGCGGCCGAAACCGGCTCAATCGCCATTCATGCCGACGTTGCAGTTGAATCCGACATCGAAAAGACATACAAAGAAGTAATGGAAAAGCTCGGCGGACTTGACTGCCTTGTAAACAATGCCGGCATCGGGGATTTTCAGACGGTTGATGAACTGACACTCGACTCATTCATGAAAGTCTATTCCGTCAACGTCTTCGGTGCGGCTCTGATGGCTAAGAAAGCGGCGGAGATATTCAAGAAGCAGATGAGCGGCAATATCATCAACATCGCATCAACCGCATCCCTCAAGGGCTTTGCAAGAGGTACGGTTTACTCTTCATCAAAGTTTGCCCTGAGAGGCATGACAGAATGCTGGCAGGCCGAACTCCGGCCGTTCAACATCCGCGTGATGCAGGTCAATCCAAGCGAAGTGCCGACCGCATTCGGAGATCCAGGAAGAAAGGAACGCGAGGGCGCTCCCAACAAGCTCACGAGCATGGAGATTGCCCACACCATAAAGGCAATTCTTGAGATGGATGACAGGGGAATGATCCCGGAAGTGACCGTGTGGGCATCGAATCCATTCACAAAGAAGTGAGATGGCTGAGGGAATGATCATTTCACGCCTTCACAGGATCCGGCCTTGATATCGAAACTTCCGGATGTAGGCACAACGATCTTCACTGTAATGTCGGCGCTGGCAAACGAGTGCAGAGCAGTGAACCTCTCTCAGGGATTTCCCGATTTTCCCGTTGACCCTGAACTGACGGAGCTTGTAAGCAGGGCTATGAAGGAAGGGCACAATCAGTATGCGCTGATGCCCGGGGCAATTGAACTGCGGAACGGGATCTCCCGGATGATCAAAGGGATCTACGGAATGGAAATTGATCCGGTAAAAGAGATAACCGTGACATCAGGTGCAACGGAAGCGCTGTTCGCCGCAATATCCGTGGTTGTCAATCCAGGTGATGAGGTGATAATGTTCGATCCGGCATACGATTCATACGAGCCCGCGGTTTTGCTGAACGGGGGAATACCCGTGCATGTGCCGCTGACCTTTCCCGGTTACGAAATTGACTGGGACAGGGTGAAGAGTTCTGTCACGCCGAGAACGAGGCTGATGATCATCAACTCGCCCAACAATCCCACTGGCTCGGTAATGAAGCAAAGCGACATTGACAATCTGAAGAGCATCACTGAAAAGCATGATATTTACCTGCTCAGCGACGAGGTATATGAGCACATCGTATTTGACGGGGGAAAACACCTGTCGCTGGTCCTTGATGATGAACTTTTCAGACGGTCATTCATTGTATCCTCCTTCGGAAAGACATTTCACATCACCGGATGGAAAGTAGGTTACTGCACCGCTCCCGAAGCGCTGACGGCGGAGTTCAGAAAGATCCATCAGTTTCTTACATTTGCAACGTCGTCGCCGTTTCAGTTCGCGCTTGCCGAATACATCAAAGACCTGAACCGTATAAGATCACTTTCGGAATTCTACTGTTCAAAGCGCGACAGGTTCAGATCATATTTTGAAGGGACCGGATTCAAACCCCTTGCATGCAACGGGACTTATTTTCAGATAATGGATTATTCCGGCATTTCGGATCTGCCCGATCTGGAGTTTGCCGAATGGCTTACAATAGAGAAGAAGGTTGCATGCATTCCGGTATCCGCATTTTACAAAGACAGAACCGACAACAAAGTCGTGAGATTTTGCTTTGCAAAGCAGGATGAAACTCTGAAGGCGGCGGCGGAGATGCTCAAGCAGTGACGATTCCCAATTTATGATTTAAAAAGTACTCCGTAATAGCTATATTGCCACGCACAAAAAGCAAAACGGGATGTGGCGCAGCTTGGTAGCGCGCCTCGTTCGGGACGAGGAGGTCGCTGGTTCGAATCCAGTCATCCCGACTATCAGAAATTCAGCTCTTCGCACAGCGGGCAGCATACGGTTTTCATTTCGCCCGCATACTAACTTAACTTTTGAAATGAAGCTCCGTAACATATTCCTGCTTGCAGTATTACACTTAATCTGCCTGCCTGTATATGCTCAGGATTCCGGCGGCAAGGAACTGCGCATACTTCACTGGAATGACCTTCATGCGAGGAATCAGATGCAGAAAGGCTCAAAGAAGGATTCCGTAACGGGCGAAAGGACCGAATACATTTACGGCGGAACTTCCAACATGCTCGGTTACATCAACAAGTACAGAGATGACAAGTCGCTTGTTCTGAATGCGGGCGATGATTATCAGGGAACACCGATCTCAACTCTGACAAGGGGAAATTCACAGATCGAACTGCTGAACCTCTTCGGCCTTGATGCTTTTGTAATAGGCAATCATGAATTTGATTACGGGCAGTTCACGCTTGATTCAGGCCTTTCAAGGGCGAAGTTCGATTACCTCTCGGCGAACGTTTACCTGAAGCCCATGAAGAGAACAATGGGCAAGCCTTTCACAATAAAGAACATCAACGGTATAAAGACAGGGATAATCGGCATTACCGCGCCCGACCTTCTTACGCTTACGCTTCCGACGAACATGACGGAGATTAAGATGCTTGATGTTGACTCGGTGGTTAGCGCGGCAATAGAAACGCTGAAGAAGGAAGAATGCGACCTGATCATACTTCTTACTCATGTAGGAGTGGAATATGACAAAGAGCTTGCGTCGAAGTTTCACAAGGATGTTGATGTGATAATTGGCGGACATTCCCACACGCCGCTGTTCAGGCCCGTAATTCAGGACGGAGTGATAATTGCGCAGGCGGGATCATACTCAAGGTGGCTTGGAAAGCTGGAGCTGAAAATTGACACTGAGAAGGACACGGTGCTGGCATACCGGGGTGAGCTGATAGAGACTGTATTGGATTCGGCTGTTTATGACAGGTCTGCTCAGGCGGAAGTTGACCGCATGCTTGAGACGATCGGCCCGGAGCTTAAGAAAGTGATCGGCAGGCTTGAAGTGGACTGGACAAGATCATATTCCTCCGAAAGCAATCTGGGACAGTGGGAGGCGGATGCGATCAGAAGGAGGCTGAACACGGACATTGCATTCATGAATGCCGGCGGGCTGAGGAAAGACCTGCTCAAAGGAGACATAACAATAGGAGACGTATGGGAGATCAATCCGTTTGGCAATACGATCGTAACATTCTCCGTAAAAGGAAGCACGCTGAAGAAGATGATGAAGAACATGCTTGGCAATTATCTGAAGGAGCTCAAAGAGTCCGGAGGAAGCGACATGATCGTTGCATCCGGCATCAGGGTGGAATACGATTCGAAGAAGGCGTACGCCGGCGATGATGATTTTGTACTCAGCGTAAAGGTGGGTGAGGCTGAAGCGGAAGATGAGAAGATGTACAGCATCGCAACAAACAATTACGTCGGGACGCAATTCAAGAAATATTTCGGCACAGTTGATGAGGATTTCATTATAAAGGATTCCAACATCATAGACAGGGATCTGATCATAGAAGCAGTTACAGAACAGAAAGTGATCTCGCAACCGCTTGAGGGCAGGATCACGGATGTTACCGGAGACATAAAATAAACCCATTGCCAATGGCAGAACCAAGAACAGTTCACTGCATAAAGCTTCATCAGGATCTTCCCGGACTTGACAGGCCGCCGGTGCCGGGGGAACTGGGTCAGAAGATCTACGACAATGTCTCGAAGCAGGCATTCAAGATGTTTGCCGAACATTTTAAGATGATCGTGAATGAATACAGGCTCGACCTGTCTTCTCCAGCAACAGACAAGGTGTATGAAGAGCAGTTGAAGGAATTCTTTTTCGGCGGAGGGATAAAACTTCCCGATGAATATGTCCCGCCCGCGGAATAATTCCGAAACTAAGAATCCGGAAGTTCGTCAAAGATAATGTATGGACAATAAGGCACATTCCGGAGGGACCCAATGAAGATAGACTTTCTCGAATCATTCGACCATTACCTCACTCTGCCAAGGGAGCGAGCATACAACGAGTACATGGATGAGAAGAACCTGAAGGTTCTCAAAGTCATGCTTGTAATCAGCGCCTGCATCAGTTTCATCTCGTTGATCGTTAACCTTGGAATGCACCAAAGCTTTAATACCGCACTTGTGATCTCCTTGCTGAACCTTGCAGTTCTGGTAATAGTCCGCATATTCTACGACAGATTATTTGATGTTTCCAACATCAGAAGGTGGGTGATAATATTTATGATATTCCAGTCACTTATGTTCGTGCTTACAGACATCACGTTTCCCAAGGACGAAGACAGACAGGAAGAAGTTTCCGGTGCTGAGAAGAAGGGTCAGGAAGAGAAGCAAAAAGGTGAATTCACCGTGTCCGTAAAAACGATGGAGGACGAATCCTATGAAGACCTGATCATATTCATTTCAATAGCGTTGCTCATTTTCAAATTTCCGCGGCATCAGATAATTCCGATGTTTGCCGGCGGACTCACATTACCCCTTCTGATGACATTTGCTGTATCCGGAAAACTTGCATGGGAAGAGGCCCTGGCTTCCGTGATCACCGGACTTGTTTTTTTCGGAATCACCCTGAGCGTAGAGAAGAGCAGGCGCAACAAGTTCTTCGAGCATTACGACTTTCAGCACAGGAAGAATTTCGAGAGCATGCGAATGAAGCGCGAGCTTAACTATGCAAGGGAGATCCAGCTTTCGATGCTTCCGAAAGGCGAAGCCGTGATCAACGGGATCAGGATCGCCGGAATATCACAGCCGGCAAGCGAAGTGGGTGGTGATTACTTTGATTATTTCGGCATCTCTGACCATGAGACCGGGGTGTTCATCTGCGATGTGTCGGGCCACGGGGTTGCGAGCGCACTGATGCTTTCTGCGCTCAGAAGTTCAATGCATCTCATACTTGACGATACGGTCAATCCGAAGATCGTGATAGAGAAGCTGAACAGGATGATAAGGAAGACGCAGAGCAGGAAGATGTTTGTGACTGCGGTGCTTGCAGTGATTGATACGCGGGAAAACAAGTGCAGGCTTTATAATGCAGGGCATCTGCCGCCTTACAGGATCTCGGGCGAAACGGGAGAGATCTTCAGGATAAAGAAGCACGGGATCGCGCTTGGTGCTATGGGCACAGTTGATAATTCGGATACGGACAATCTTGTCACATTTGATTTCAACAAGGGAGACAAGATCATTCTTTATACTGACGGCGTGAATGAAGCAATGAACCTGTCAAAGGCGGAATACGGCCTGGATAATTTTGAGCTGTTCCTGAATTCGAATTCAACAAAGAGCGCGAAAGAGCTTCTTGACGGAATAGTGACAGACGTTAAGAAGTTTATGGGCGGAAGTGTTCAGCGCGATGATATAACTTTGCTTGTTGTGGAAAGATTATGAATAAGAAGACCGGCAATAAAAAAATAAAGCCGCTGGTAGGCATAATCATGGGATCCGATTCCGATCTGCCCGTGATGAAAAGGGCGGCGGAGGTCCTGGACGAATTCGGGATACCATATGAAGTAAAGATTACGTCTGCGCACAGAACGCCCGGCATGATGGCAGACTATTCCTCATCAGCTTACAAGAGAGGAATAAAGGTGATCATAGCAGGAGCAGGCGGTTCGGCGCATCTGCCGGGTATGAGCGCGGCTTATTCTCCCGTTCCGGTGATCGGTGTCCCTGTGGAATCAAAGGCGCTCAAGGGGCTGGACTCACTGCTTTCGATCGTGCAGATGCCTTACGGAGTTCCTGTTGCAACCGTTGCGATCAACAACGCAGGAAACGCCGGACTGCTTGCGGCGCAGATAATCGGAACAAGTGACCCGGCTGTCTTAAGAAAAGTCATTGCCTTCAGGAAGAAGATCGCAAAGGAATCGGCGGCGAAGAACAGGAAGCTTAAGAGGATCACCTCTTGACCCGTTTCGCAGAAGTCCGGACAAAACTTACCCTAAAGGTCATTCATCAGAATATTAATCATTCCAATATGAAGAAGCTTTCAGTACTCTTTATCCTTTCAATTGTTTCACTGCTTTCCGGCAATGCATTGTCACAGCAGGTCCCGCTCTTGAAGCAACCGGACGTGAACGCCCTCATAGAACTAATGCAGGGTTCGTTCAGCAGTGAAGAGCAGGCGGCCAATGACTCCGATTACTATGACATAAGGCTTCACATGAGGAAGATCTGGAGCGACAGGACTGACGGATACTGGCTTTATGTGGAGCAGGCAGTGGCACAGTCGCAGGATAAGCCTTACAGGCAGAGGATCTACAGGGTGGATCAGCTCAAGGACGGTTCGTTTGTCAGCGAGGTTTACACAATGAACGACCCTCTGAGGTTTGCAGGCGCATGGAAAGATGAAAGCCTTCTTGCCGGACTCACACCTGATTCTCTTACAATGCGAGATGGATGCACGGTTTATCTGAGCATGGCTGACAACGGCTCATATACTGGCGGCACAAGAGGCGAAGGCTGTGCAAGCGATCTTCGCGGCGCGGACTACGCAACTTCGGAAGTGATAATAGATGAAACTGGCCTTCGTACCTGGGACAGGGGATTTGACAAGGAAGGCAATCAGGTGTGGGGAGCGGAAAAGGGAGGTTACTATTTTAAGAGGACCGGCAAGTAGATGCCTGCAGTCCTTAGCAGTTCGGCGCCTTATGCAGATAGTGCGAAGGTTTCATTATCATTGTCCCATCCTATTCAAATATCAAAAATGTCATTGTATGTTCTGATTGAAAGTGCGAGTTTTGTAATAACTGAAACATGAATCATTGAAATCATTCTTAAACGCATATCTTTGCCTGTTCCTTTTTGCAGGAAGCCTTTCGGGCCTTTTCATTACTTCGAAATGCTCAGCAAATTCGGAAGAAGCATGCGTGATGGAATGCTGTGAAGTTACCTGCTGTACAGATCAGTTCAGCGGTCCTGCATACGAATCTCCAAAGGGTTGCTGTGAAATGTCCGAATCGGATTTTGAGATACAACCGTTTGATCCCGCCTTTGCTTCGAAGCCGTCGGACAGTTCGATGGGCCCGCATTGTGTTTCAGTAATTCCGCAAGTATTCTCCTCACCTCTTCATCTGGCCGCAGTCATATCTTTTCAGAGGCCTGCGCCAAACATTATCGCATTCCGGAATCTCAGGATTTAAAAATTCATCTCTCTGAACTGCAGAAGAAACTCTGCGGTGCGTTTAATTTTTTCCAACTAAAACAAAACACAAAGAGATGAAAGCGCTTTTATTTTCACTGCTGTTTTCGGCAGTAATGATTTCGGCAATATCCGGCAGCACATCAGTTTCAGCAAATTCAAATGACGACTCTGCAAGAGTCTGCCCCGTCAGCGGAGAGACAATATCCGGCGAAGGCGTAAAGCTGACCTACCTCGGAGATGATTATATCCTCTGCTGTAAGGGTTGCGTAAAGTCGTTCAATAAGAATCCCGCGAAGTACATTTCCGGCGGCGTTACTGATCCCGTATGCAATATGAAGGATGCAAAAGCTGAGATCAGCACGGTGCATGACGGCGTCAAGTATTACTTCTGCAATGAATCCTGCAAGGAGAAATTCGAGAAAGAGCCGTCTGAGTATCTGAAAGAATTCAGCAAGTGATCTGATATAGCTACTCTGCAGGCATTGCCGGTAAAGGAATGCCTGCAGTATCAATAAATCAAAAAGATCACTGCTATGAAATTCTTATATGCACTGCTGGTGTGTGCACTGCTCATGCCGGCGGCAATTTCAAACGCGCATCCCATAAGAGGGGTAATCTACGGAGATGCTGACGGAAAGAAAGAACCGCTTTCCGATGCCGTCGTTAAGTGGATCAATACCACTATCGGAACTGCCACAGACGAGAAAGGAAATTTTGAAATTACCGATGACGGAATTACGGATTTCAGGCTGATCGCCATATACAGCGGTTACATGACAGATACAATTGACGCAAAGGATATGGATTTTGTTGAGATTATTATGAAACCGAATGCCAGTACTGAAGTCATAAAAGTTGAAGACAGGCAGAGCTCAACTTACTTTGAACCGGTGACTGCAAAGACCGAGTCGATCACGGCGCAGGAACTTGTAAAGGACGCCTGCTGTGACCTGTCCGGATGCTTCGGCAGGAATTCTTCGGTGGAGGTGGCTGTGACGGACATCCTCACTGACAGCAAGGAGCTGAAGATACTCGGGCTTGAAGGGGTTTACACGCAGATACTCACCGACAACATGCCGCTGCTCACAGGGCTGAATGTGAAGTACGGAGTGAGCAGTATTCCCGGAACGCTCATAGACAAGATCACGGTATCGAAAGGCTCAAATTCTGTAATACAGGGATACGAGTCAATCAGCGGCATCATGAATGTGCTTATCCGTGACTATGACAATTCCGACAGGATCCTTGCGAATGCATTCATCAACAGCATGCTTGAGAAGCAGGTAAACCTGAACCTAACCAGCTACACAGGAAAGAAGTGGAGTACTATCGGATCGTTTCATTCCGCGCAGAAGTCAAACAGGATAGACCACAACGGCGACGGCTTTCTTGACAATCCGCTGAC
>CAZTQR010000085.1:0-13183 GCA_964615795.1 uncultured Ignavibacteriaceae bacterium | reverse complement strand
GCAAGCTTTTTACTTCCTTCAATATCGGTAAATATAAAGGTTACATTTCCGGATGGAATTTTGTTCATGTTTTCTTGAAATTAATGTTTGCAAAATACTAAAATGACATCTCAAAATTAACATTTAAAAAGAAGAAGGATTTCATTCAGTCTCATATTTGTCCGGAAACAAATTTCCTGCAAGCATGTAATAGTTTGCCTTTGAAATTCAGAAATGTAAGGTGAACATAATCGTTCTGCCACTCACACTCTGCGACCTTTGCAATAACTCTAAATCAAAGTGAGCCCTTTGCTGATTTACCGACGGCAAAAAAAATGAAGTTTTCATTGATCATTTGAGTCTTCTTGCTTATTGATTAATCCACAATTCAAGTTGGATTTGTCATTTGAGAAGAATCAATTTGCGCGATTCTCTTTTGATACCATCCAACATAAACTCATAGAAATAAATACCAGATGCCAGATTCTCAAGGTTTGCCTGTACCTGATGCAAACCCGCAAAGTAGTAACCTTGGATTAGTTCAGCTATCTTCCTGCCGTTCAGATCGTACAACGAGATATTAACTCTTCCGGGCCTGCGAAGTTCGAACCGGATGTTTGTCATTGAATTGAACGGATTAGGATAGTTTTGATACAATGAGTAAGCTTTATCATTTAATATAGAACTATAAGATACTACGCTCAGTGGCTGGTAGCTGAGAGTAGAATCCGTCATTGCCGCGTAAAGGTCTTCCCACGAATCCGGATATCTGTCAGCTGTTCCAATAAGCAGAATATTGCCATTACCAAGCAGCATTGAAGAAGGAATTTCCATATAGCCTGCGCTTCGGAGAAAATTCTGACTTCTGACATTTCCCATTGAGTCGGTAAGTATGATTTTCGTGTGAAGGCTCTCCCCTCTGTCCACAGTCAAGGCCAAGAAATAACAATTGCTGTTAAGCACCTGAAAATCCGTGCAGGCAATCAAGTCTTTGTCATAGAAATATCTCTGGTGAATTATATTTCCGGAACTATCTGTTCGAAAGAATCCAAATCCTGTTTGGATTGACAAGGAATCAAGATTCGAAATTCCGCTTACAATGTACCCATTTTCAATTGTTCTCACTTTTACGCCGCCTTTTAGAAAGTCAATCTTATTAATAAATTCCCCATCACCCGAAAAGAAAGACAAAAATGAATTATTTGTTTCGGGTTGATTCACCTGTGAACCATGTACAACGATGCCCCCGCCAAGGGCTATGTCAATACTCTTGCAATATGTTCTCCATCCGAAGAGCAACTTCGTTTGCCACAACAATTCTCCATTATTACTTACTTTCATAACCGTGGCACTGTCAAAGCTTACTCTTCCGCAGGAAATTACTGATCCGTCATTCAGAGTGATCATGTCTTCAGGCTGAGTAAGTGAACTTCCGAATGTCCTTTCCCATACTATGTTGCCGGAGCTGTCAATCTTCACAAAGTAAGCGCCTGCTGCCGTTCCGGTAACTATTAGTCCGTGATCTGAAGTTGGCACACAAGCCTTTCCTATACGCGGTATATCATAATAGATTCTGCTCCAAACAGAGTCACCATTTGCATCTATTTTGATTACCCAAAGCCGGTCTCCACCGACTCCGTTATGCACCATTGCATACCCTGTCAGGTAAAAATATCCGGGTCCGGCTTCGCAAACATCATACCCACCTTCAGAAACATTCATTGACTGCCTATAATATCTTTCCCATGTACCAAACTGAGCATAAGTTTGTGATGGGATTGGCATTAAAGAAAAGAACATTGAAACAATAATTATGTATAGCCCGTAATGTCCTTTCATCCCCTTCATTTACTTAATACTTGAAGTTAGAATTCGTTCTGAAGGGAATAAGGCAGCGTTGGGGCTCTTTGAGCATTTTCTCCTGTATTCTAATCGTGTGAAGCTCAAGTCTCTGTCAAAGAATCCGGCATCGCTGTCAAAAAGTTTCTTCCGGAAGTATGTTTTAACTGTGCGGATAATCGAGGTAAGAGCAGAATGATGTGTGTTAATACTCATAACATCCTCCCTAAGTTTAAATTACCCGGATCGGCGGGTAATTGAAATGCAAAAAAAATCACCAAAAACAAGATGTGCATGCGTTCGTCTGAATTCAAGTCTGTGGTTCATGGGTTTGTGTAGCATAGTGCAGTTCATTTCACCACAACACACATCTTCACCGCGGTAAACACTCCCTCATTGCCGCTCACCGAAAGCCGGTAGAAGTACGCGCCGCGTGGGCACACATGGCGAGTCTTCAACGCAACGACGCACTTCGTCTCGTCCCAATAACGCTTTACGTTATCGGGACTACTCAGTGTGACTTTGTTTTTGGCTCAGTGAGACGTTGCTATTGACTTAGTGTGATTTGGGTTGCAGTGCAGTAACGCGGTTCTTCTATTTCAGCAGGATCATTCTGACAGTCCTTGTCTGCGGCTCCCTTTCTATGTTCCCCCTGTAACTTACCCTGCAGAAATAAACTCCGGAATTCAGATTCTCAGCCGCAAATGAAATCTCATGCCGGCCTGATTCAAGATATCCGTTGAACAATCCTGCAACCATTCTGCCGGCGGCATCAAAGACCTCCGCCTCGACAAATCCGCCTGCACTCAGCATGAGCGGCAACTTTGTGGAAGGATTGAACGGGTTTGGAAAATTCTGAAACAATTGAAAACCCTCAGGCCCGGAAACGTTGTTGCCTGAAGCCAATGATACGGTTGTGTTTTGATACCTCGCAATAAGGCCGTTGCCACCGCACATCCATCCAAGATCCTCATCAAAAAAATACATGCCGAAGATACGGTCGCTGAAATTGTTGTTCGTCTCCTGCCGCCATATCTGCCCGGCGTTTGTGGTTACATAACTGAATCCGTAATCGCCGACTGCCCTGTAAACTTGTCCCGAAACAGCGAACACATTATTGAGATATACGTTTGCAGGAACATTCGTCTCCGACCAGTTCACACCGCCATTTGTGGTAATTATGATCTTGTTGCTGTATGTGAATCCGATGCCTGTGTTTGAATCAAAGAAATCAATGCCTCCGACTGTAGCATCAAACGAAGCAGAGTGCGGCACAAACCAGTTCAAGCCGCCGTTTGTGGTCTTGAAAATAAGTCCACCCTGCTGTGAGTACCAGCCGGTGGATGCATTAACGAATTCGATATCGGTTATGTACTTCTCTCTGTCTGACTGGAAGATCTCGAATGTTGCTCCGCCGTTTGATGTCCTGATAAGCGTTCCGGAATCTCCGCATGCCCATCCGGTAAGTTCATTAAAAAAACAGATTGCATAAATGTCTGTTGTAAGGCCCGTGCTGATGCCGCTCCAGTTATATCCGCCGTTTGTTGATTTGAGAAATGCACCTCCGGAACCTGCAGTATAAGCAACTCCTCCTGCCATAGCTTCAACCTGATATAGAAAAGAACTTGTGGTTGCGGCCTGAATCCTTTCCCAGTTCTGTCCGGCGTTTGTGGTAACTGCAACAGTACCCTGCGCTCCGCACGCGAGTGCATTCTCCTTACCGGAGAAGTCAATAGAATAAAGAAAGTTTCTGAATCCGTAAGATCTGTCTGCCCAGTTTGTACCGCCGTTTGTTGTGAGCAGCAATGTACCTTTGTTCCCCGCAGAAATTGCTTTATCCGGTGAGAAGGTTTTCATGGAATACTGAAATTCCGAAGTGACAGTCTGTATTGCCGTCCAGTTGGTTCCTCCGTTTGTTGTCTTGTAAATGTAACCGTAATCACTTGTCACATAGGCGTTTGCGTTGTCGCAGAAAGACATTGAGTAGAACCACCTTCCTGTGCCCATAGGAATAGACGACCAGTTAATGCCTGCGTTTGTTGAACGGAGAATTGTTCCGTAAGAACCGGAGATGAATGCCGTTGCGGAATCACGGAATGTGACATCGAAGAAATAGTTAGTGTTGCTTACCGTTACGGTTTGCCAGGTATCGCCCTTATCTGTGGAGCGCACCAAAGTACCGTTCAGCCCCGCGGCAAGGACTGTGTTTCCGTAACCCGAACATGAAGTGAGCGATCTGAAAACTATGGCCGGTTTTCTCACCCAGGAATTTCCGGCATCGGTCGTTCTGAATACCGTACCGGTATCTCCTACTATGAATCCTGTAGATTCATCTATGAACTTTACACAGAACAGATTTCCCGTCGCATCAAGCGGAACATCTGTCCATGAAGCGCCGCCGTTCGTTGTTCTTATCACTTCTCCGGATAATCCGCACGCGAACCCGTAACTCTCACTTAGGAAATAAAGCGACCTTATGCTGTTCCTTGTTCCGGTCTGTAAAATGCGCCAGTCATAACCGCCGTCAGTCGTCTTGATTATTGTTCCGCCCTCCCCGCATGCCCAGCCGGTCTGATCATTCAGATAGAACGATCCGTAAAGAATATTTCCCTGAGGCAACGGATTTTGCCAGTTCCAGTAATTTGCCTGCTGGGCAAAGGACACTGCCGGCGGCAGCAGAGCCGCAATTGCAAACAAAGCAACGGACGGCATGATGCGAAGGTTCATCGGAAGTAACATTGATGTCAATTTCATCATTTAAACTGATTGACTAAATTGCCTGACATTTATGGCAAATAAGAAGAAACCCGACGGCAGAAGTCCGATCGGCGTATTTGATTCGGGAATCGGCGGACTTACCGTTGCAAGGTCTTTGTTTGAATTTCTTCCGAACGAAAACATCATTTACGTAGGCGACACAGCGAGGCTGCCTTACGGCACTAAGTCAAAGGAGACTGTCATATCTTACTCGGTTGAGATAGCCAAATTCCTTCTGAATAAAAATGTAAAAATGATAATTGTAGCATGCAACACGGCTTCATCGGTTGCATTGCACAGATTGAGGCAGATCACAAAGGTTCCGGTGATAGGCGTGATCAAGCCCGGCTGTAAGGCCGCAATTGCCGCAACAAACAATTACAGGATCGGTGTGATCGGAACGCTCGGCACGGTTCAGAGCTATTCATACAAGACGCAGATCCACAAGTACGACAGGAACATTGACGTAAGGTCAAAGGCATGCAGTCTTTTCGTACAGCTTGCAGAAGACGGATGGATCGACAACAAGGTTTCCAGGATGATAGCGAAGGAGTATCTGACCGAGCTGAAAGAATCCGGAATTGACACGCTGATACTCGGATGCACTCATTATCCTGTGCTTAGCGGCACGATTGCGGATGTGATGGGAAAGAAGGTGAAACTGATAGACTCGGGAAAGGAAACAGCAAAGGAAGTTAAGAGGATACTTGACAGGCTGAACCTTCTGAATCCGCAGAGGTCGCCGGGCAAGCACAAATTCTTCGTAACTGATTTTCAGAAGAAGTTTAAGGAGATAAGCGAAAGGTTTCTCGGACAGGCAATCCATGATGTAAAGAAAATAAGGTTAAGCTGAAGATCACATGATTTCTTCATGAGGATCTTCAGAGCAGGGCCTTTGGTTCCTTTACGGGTGAATTAACATAACTAAACTAAATCAGACTCCGGCGTGACATCAGAAGAAGTAATAGAGATTTTCCGTAAGTCAGGAGCACTGCTCGAAGGGCATTTCATCCTTACTTCCGGATTTCACAGCCCGCATTATTTTCAGTGTGCCAAAGTTCTTCAGTACCCTGAATGCAACTCACTGTTTGCAAAGGATATCGCCGCGTACTTCAGGCCAATGAACATTGATACGGTCATAACGCCGGCAGTCGGGGGAATAGTGTTCGGTACCGAGGTGGGAAGACAGCTTGATGCAAGGACGGTATTTGCCGAGCGTGAGAACGGCGAGATGAAGCTGAGAAGGGGTTTCGAACTTAATGCGGGAGAGAATGTGCTCGTCTGCGAGGATGTAGTGACCACAGGCGGAAGCGTATTTGAAGTGATTGAGCTTGTGAGGTCGGCCGGCGCAAATCTCTGCGGAGTCGGATTCATCATTGACCGCAGTAACGGCAATGTTGACTTCGGAGTAGAGCAGAAGTGCCTTGCTACATTTGATGTTGTAAAATTCTCAGAGGGCGAATTGCCTGAATGGCTTGCAGAGATCCCGGTAAGCAAACCCGGAAGCAGGTCACTGGCGAAGTGAGGCAGAAGGTGTACAGAACATATTACATTGCTTTGGTTCTGACCGCATCCCTCATGATCTTCACTGATGCACTCCATTCACAGGATGCGGACACATCTTATTCATTGCCTGACAATATTTCCGAAGGGCCGCACATCATTGAAACCGATTCAGGCAAAGTGTCCGTCATGTTCGTTGCAAACGAAGGCGCTGTTGAGGTTCGAACATCAGCCTTCAGCAAAGGGGATCTGATCACCTGCGCCCTTCCTGACCGGAGCGGCTCATTCAGCTTCAGACTCCGGAATGTTGCGGAAGCCGGCCCTGCGGAATTTGAAATGCCGGAAAAGATCCTTGCCATATCCGACATTGAAGGCAACTTCGGGGGGTTTGCTTCCATCCTGAGATCTTCAGGCGTTATTGACTCATCATACAACTGGTCTTTCGGAAAGGGACATCTGGTTTTGCTTGGGGATTTCTTTGACCGCGGCAAGAATGTTACCGAATGTCTCTGGCTTATCTGCAAACTTGAGCAGGAGGCGGAAACTGCCGGCGGCAAAGTTCATTTCATACTCGGCAACCATGAAGTGATGGTGATGCGAAACGATCTCAGGTATGTTCATGAGAAGTATAAAAGAATTGCGGAACTTTCCGGCACCGAATACAACCTGTGGTTTTCGCCGGATACCGAGCTTGGTTCATGGCTGAGGAAGAAGAACTGCATTACAAAGATCGGAAGCACCGTCTTTGTGCACGGCGGAATAAGTCCCGAACTGCTTGCAACAGGGCTTTCCGCCCAGGAGATAAATGACAAACTGCGCGAACTTATTGACAAGCCGTATTCAAATGAGTCACAGGCAATTGACTCTTTGATCCTGCGGGGCAATGGTCCGCTGTGGTACAGAGGAATTGCTAAGCGCGAAGTCAGCGGCGAAGTTTTAGACCGGATATTAAGACACTATTCTGCAGACCGGATGACGATAGGGCATTCGATCTTTGAATACATGTCAGAGCTGTACGGCGGACGCGTGACAGCGATTGACGTTGACCATGCGGAGAACTTTGCAAACGGAAGAATGTATGCATTGCTGATAACTGAAGACGGTCAAGCAGTGACTGATCTGCAGGGCAACTTAACAGAACTTCAGAAGTTGCCGGAATAGAATTTTTGATTCTATCTCCAGCCTCCACCAAGCGAACGGTACAGCTCAACTCCCGCCTGAAGCCGGTCTGCCCTTGCTCTGGAATATTCAAGCCTCGAGCTCAGATACTGATCTTCTGCTCTGAGCACGTCAATGTAATTTGCATAACCGCTTACAAGCAGTTCCCTCGAATATTCAAGTGCGAGATTCAGCGCTTCGGTTTGCAATGAGTAAAGGTTAATGATCTCTCCCGAGATCTTGTAATTGAACAAAGCATCGGAGACCTCCTGAACAGCATTTATGAAAGAACTTCTGAACAGGTATGCGGATGCCCTCTGCCTTGCAAGAGCGACCTCAAGCTCAGTCTTGTTTTTCCTCTTATTGAAGATCGGCTGAAAGATGTCGCCGATCGCAGTTGCAAAGATCGAGCCGGGGAAGCTGAAGAAATTTCCGATGCTGAATGCCTCAAGTCCCGCGGAAGCCGTGATCCTGAACGTTGGATAGAAATTGGCCCTCGCAACATTTGTGTTTTCAAATGCCGAGATCAGTGACTGTTCGGACTCTGCTATGTCAGGCCTGTTCAGAAGAAGCTGAGAAGGATAACCTGCTGAAGTGTCTATCATCTGCTGAGGAGAATCATCGAGGTCTCCGTAAGTGAGCTTTTGCGGAGTCCTTCCGAGCAAACGGTTTATCACATTCTCGGAAATGTTGATGTTCCTGTAAAGCCGCGGCAAAAGCAGTTTTGCGGCATACACATTCGCTTCGCTCTGCTTCACATCCGCCTCAGTGAGCAATGCCGAGTTCTTGAGGATCATGACAGTAAGAAGGTCTTCTTCCCTGTTGCGGATTGTTTCTGTTATGATCTTCTCCTGCGTTTTGTAAAGAAGGAGATTGTAGTATTCATTGGCAATGTCAGCGATGAGCTTTGTCTGTATTGTGCGCTTTGCCGCCTCTGTCCTGAGGAGGTCTGCATAAGCTCCTCTCTCCGCACTGCTGAGCTTTCCCCAGATGTCCGCCTCCCAGCTTGCAGTGAATCCTCCAAGGTAATTGTACTGAGGTTTGGTTTCCTGCCCTCCTTCAATGCTGTTCGGGGAGATCCTCGAAACGGAACCCCGCAGTTCAAGTCCGAGCGTGGGCTCAAACTCCGCCCCCTTCTGTTTGAGCAGAGCTTCGGATTCCTTTATCCTTTCCACCGCGATGCGGAGATCAAGATTGTTCCTGAGTCCTGTGTCAATAAGCGATCTCAGCACAGTGTCCGTGAAAATGCTGTCCCAGCTTATTAATGCAATGTTGGATGAATCTTTCACCGGTGAAACTGTGTATGCAGAATCTGTTACAATGTCAGGCCTCGCATATTCCTTCCCGACATTACAACCCGAACTCAGAATTGCGGCAGAGAAGATTCCTGCAATTATGAGAAGCGGCATGCCTGCAAACTTCATCTTCATTCCGCCTCCGGCACTACGTTCTGCTCAGCAGGGTTTTCCTTTTCCTCCGGCAAACCGCTGAACCTCTCCTGAAGCGCCTGAAAGATCATGAAGAAAACCGGAATGAACACCGCCCCGACCAGAGTGCCGACAAGCATGCCGCCTACTGCGCCTGTTCCTATCGAGCGGTTGCCTATTGCACCCGCACCCTTTGCAATCACCAGAGGGATAAGGCCAAAGATGAACGCAAATGATGTCATGAGTATAGGGCGGAGCCTTGCAACTGCGCCCGCAATGCCTGCTTCAACGATGCCCATGCCCGCTTTTCTCCTTTGCACTGCAAACTCTACTATCAGTATTGCGTTTTTCGCCAGAAGCCCGATCAGCATAATGAGCGCAACCTGAAAATAAATGTTGTTGTCAATATCGAACAACTTTATAAAAAGGAATGCGCCGAAGATTCCGACGGGCAGGCTGAGCAATACTGCAAACGGCAGGATGTAACTTTCGTACTGAGCGCTGAGCAGAAGATATACAAACACTATCACAAGCGCGAATATCAGAGGCGCCTGTCCTGCCGAACTGATCTCGTCTCTCGTTATTCCTGTCCATTCATAAGTGAATCCTGCAGGAAGATTTGCCGATGCAACTTCTTCAACCGCCTTGATCGCATCGCCTGTTCCGTATCCTTCATTTGCTTTGCCGTTGATCGTGACGGAGTTTGAAAGATTGTATCTGCTGATGCTCTCCGGCCCGTAAACTTTTTTGAGCCGGACAAGTCCGCTAACAGGAACCATCTCGCCGGCATTGTTCTTTGTGAAAATTCCGGTAAGCGAACTCTCGTCTTTTCTGTAATCCGCATCTGCCTGAAGTATGATCCTGTACTGCTTTCCGAACTTGTTGAAGTCCGAGCTGAATGCACCGCCGATGTATCCCTGCAGAGTTGCGAACAGCGAGTTGACATCAACGCCGGTCTGCTTGCACTTTGCTATGTCAACCTCGATCATGTACTGCGGGAAGTTCGTGCTGAAAGAAGTTACGGCAAATGCAAGTTCATCCCTTCCGCTTAGAGCCGCAACAAGATCCTGAGAGACCTTGTCGAGATTTGTAACAGGACCGCCGGTGTTGTCCTTGATCCTGAGTTCAAACCCGTCGCTTGAACCGAAACCTGAGACAGTCGGCGGAACGAAGAAAATGACATTCCCGTCCCTTATGTTTGCTGTGCGCTTGTACAACTCGCCCAAAACATCCTCCACAGACTGCCCCTTATTCTTTCTTTCATCCCACGGCTTGAGTTTGAACACCATAAGCCCGTAAGCTCCGGCATTGACTCCTGCTATGAGACTTGTTCCCGCTATGTAAAGTCTCTCCTGGATCAGATCAAGGCTTTGTGCCGCCTTGTCAACCGCCTCCAGCACTTTCTCAGTGCGCTCGCGTGTTGCATTGGGCGGAAGAGACACGTCTGCAAAAATGACGCCGGTGTCTTCGGTAGGAATGAAGCCGGTCTGAATGTTCTTCAGCAGGAAGAATGTCCCGCCGGCAAACAGGATCACAACTGCTATCGATATCCACTTCTTTTTTGAGAAGAATTTCACTGCATTACCGTACTTTTCCGTGAGCCTGTCAAAGATGCTGTTGAACCCTGCAAAGAACTTTCCTATGATGCCGCGTTTTGAATGCCCCGCTGAATGCGGTTTGAGGAACACTGAGCAAAGCGCCGGGCTGAGTGTGAGCGCATTGATAGCTGAAAGGACAATGGCAATTGCAAGCGTAAGCGCAAACTGCCTGTAAAACACTCCTGCCGATCCCGGCAGAAACGCTACGGGAATGAATACGGCAGACATTATGAGAGTGATCGAGATTATTGCACCCGTGATCTCACTCATAGCGCTTATTGTTGCCTGCTTCGGAGTTGTATTTCCTTTTTCAAGCTTTGAGTGCACGGCTTCCACCACCACAATTGCATCGTCCACCACAATCCCGATGGCAAGCACAAGCGCGAAGAGTGTCAGTATGTTGATTGTGAATCCGAGCGCATCAAGGAAGAAGAATGTTCCTACAATTGCGACAGGCACTGCAATAGCCGGAATGAGTGTTGAGCGAAAATCCTGAAGGAAGATAAAAACCACAATGAACACAAGCAGGAATGCTTCGAACAAAGTATGGAGCACATGCTCGATGGAAGCGTCGAGAAATTCCTTTGTGTTATAGGGAATGTTGTATTTGATGCCTTTCGGAAATGCCTCAGACTGCTGTTTGAGTTTCTCCTCAATGAGTGTAATGATCTGCTTAGCGTTTGAACCGCTCGTCTGATAAACAGCCATACCCACTCCGTCGTGGCCCATTGCCTTGGCGCTGAATCCGTAATTGAATGCTCCGAGCTCAATCCTTGCAACGTCTTTCAGCCGGAGGATCTGTCCGTTATCCAGCATTTTGATCACGATATCCTGAAACTCCGAAACCCGGTCGAGCTTGCCTTTGTACTTGATTATGTATTCGAATGCCTTGCCGTCGTCTGTACCCAGCTTGCCCGGCGCGGCTTCAAAATTCTGCTCGCTTATTGCCGCGGTTATGTCGGAAGGGTTCAAGCCGTAGGAAGCCATCCTGTCGGGCAGGAGCCAGACGCGCATTGAATAATCCTTCACTCCGAAAACGCTTACAGAACCAACGCCGTCCACTCTCTGCAGTTCAGGCACAATGTTGATCTTCACAAAGTTCTGGAGAAAGGTCTCGTCATATGCCGGATCTTCGGAATAAACGGAGATCATCAAAAGCATGCTTGACTGCTGTTTCTGTGTTGTAACTCCCGTTTCGATCACTTCTTTGGGAAGATTGCCCAATGCCTTTGATACGCGGTTCTGCACATTGACAGCCGCCATGTCGGGATCAGTTCCTAGATTGAAGAACACGGTGATGGTGCCGCTGCCGTCGTTTGAAGCAGTTGAAGTGATGTAAGACATGCCGTCAACACCATTGATCACTTCCTCAAGCGGAATAAGCACGCTCTTTGCCACGACATCGGCGCTTGCGCCGTTATATGATGCGGAGACCACAACGCTTGGAGGAGCGATCTCCGGAAACTGTGTAACCGGAAGTTTCATGATTCCGAGAATGCCGAGTATCACGATGATGATCGAGATCACCGTGGACAGCACCGGTTTTTCGATGAAAGACCTTACCATCAGTTGGTTTCTTTAACGGTGATAGTTTCCTTGTCCGCTTCTATGAGGCTGTCAAGACTTACCGTTTCGGGTATGATCTTCATCCCGTCCCTCAGTCTTCCGGTACCTTCATACACAATGCGTTCTCCGGGCGACAATCCCTTTTCAATAATGTAGAAGTTTCCGGAGATGTCCCAAACGGAAACAGGTTTCGAAGTTACCGAGCTGTCAGGATTGACCACGAATACGAAAGTCTTATCCTGTATATCGTAGGTTGATTTCTGCGGGATCATCACGGCATTGTTGGTAAAGTCCGGAATGCGTACGGTTCCGCTGTTGCCGCTTCTGAGCATTCCGCCGGGATTCGGGAACTTTGCCCTGAGATTGATCGTGCCGGTCTGCGAATTGATCAGCCCGGTTGTTGCGTCAATCTTTCCGCCGTAAGGATAAAGTTGACCGTTCGGTAGAAGCAGCCGGACTTCGGGAATCCTTGCAATGCTTTCCCGCATTGTCTTGCCGTCATAATATTCCTGAAACTCCAGCACATCCCTTTCCGTGATGGCAAAGTATGCGTACATCTGATCATTCTTGGAAATGACGGTGAGCGGATCTTTTGTGGACGGGCTCACGAGGCTTCCCTGCCTGAAGTAGATCTTGCCGGCAGTACCGTCGCTTGGGCTTGAAACGATTGTTTTGCCCAGTCTCGTCTTTGCGTTTGCAAGCATTGATCTTGCCTTGTCAACTCTGGATTCCGCGGCCTTGAGATTGCTGTATGCCGCATCAAGCTCAAATCTGCTCACAATATTCTTATCCACCAGCGGCCTCACTTTTTCAACATCGAGTCTGGCCTTGTCAAGATTGGCTATTTCGGAATTCAGGTCGGCTTCCGCTGAGATCACCTGCTCTCTCTGAATCTGGTCATCTATCTTAAAAAGCGCCTGACCTCTTCTTACATTCTGGCCTTCGTCAATGTAAATTTCAGTAAGACTGCCCTCCACCTCGGGGCGTATCTCAACGTCTTCCTGACCCTGTATGGAAGCAACATAATCATAATTCACCGTCACATTTCTCGTGTCAGTTGTGATGACCGGATAGCTCACTGCCGTGGGTCCACCCTGCTTCTGTTCTTCCTTTCCGCATGATCCGAAAAGGACTGGGATCAGTGAAAGCACTACAACAGCAATGAATCTCCCGGCCTTTACGATGCCGACTATTCTGATCCCGGGGAGCGTATTCATATTGAGAAATTTTTCAGATTGCGTTGAACTTAGATAATCCTTCTTCAAATTGGAAGGATATTGAAGAAATACGAGCATTGCCGGAGCATTCTTGTCCAAAACGATTTGCTTACGATTGCCGTCTGCAGCGGGGATTCTA
>CAZTQR010000084.1:0-13212 GCA_964615795.1 uncultured Ignavibacteriaceae bacterium | reverse complement strand
TTCGAGATGTATCGGTTTTTTACATGCTCAGGATCAGCGTCAATCCGCGCAATCTGCGGGAGCTACTAGATGACAAAATACTGCAAGCAGATTCATTCTGGAAAAATTGACATCTGAACCCACCCGCTCACCTCAGGGATAGATCATCAGAAAAATAAACGCAAGAAGGTTCATCAGCAGAATAATGCCGTAGATTATGTTTGACCTTCCGCTCGTAAGCGACAGGATCAGTATTACTATCGACAGCCCCAGAAGTATGATCGACTTTATGTCAAGCCCAAGGATAAGGTTCATGCCAAGCATGCCGCTCACTACCGCAACGCTCGGAATTGTGAGTCCGATGCTTGCCAGTGCCGAACCCAGCGCAAGGTTAAGGCTCGTCTGAACTTTGTTGTTTGCCGCCGCAAAGATTGCCGCAATGCCCTCCGGCAAGAGTATGACAGCCGCAATGATAACACCCACAAGTGATTTCGGCAGATCATTCCTCACTACAAACGACTCAATGGTTGGCGAAAGCTGCTTTGCAAGCAGTACCACAATACCAAGGCTTATCAGGAGGAACATCAGGCTGACTGTAAGAACGGTGTTGCTGATCCTGACAGGTTCTTTGCTGGATATATTGTCATCCGTAAGAAAATACTCCCTGTGCCTTGTAGTCTGGGCAAATAGGAATGAAGCATATATGATAAGACATGTAATAGATACGAACACGAGCTGTGGCTTTGAGAAGTACGGCCCTTCCACGCTTGTTGTGTATGATGGAAAGATCATAGTGAATACAAGTATGGATACTATTGACACAAGTCCGATTGTTGCGGAGTGTTTTGAAAAGCTCTGCTCGCGGAAACGCAGTCCGCCAATGAAAAGACATATCCCGATTATCCCGTTGAGAATGAGCATTGTCGCGGAAAACACCGTATCTCTTGCAAGCGCCTCCGCCTGCTGCCCTCCAGAGATCATGAGTGATATGATAATCGAAACTTCTATGATCGTCACTGCCACTGCAAGTATGATCGTTCCGAACGGCTCTCCCACCCTGTGGGCAATGATCTCCGAATGATGCACAGCAGACATTATACTGAGCATAAGCAGTATTCCCGCAAGGGCCTTGAAAAAGGCGCTGTCAACCGCAAGGCCTGAAAACAGGAGCGCCCATGCAAGCAGTGGTATCATTATCGTCCATTGAAGCAGTAATCTCATCTGTGCTTGCGAAGTGTAAGTATTGTATTTGAAATGTGATCTGTTTGGCGTTCGCACAGGGAATTACTGAGGAACGGTAACGTATGAGTTGATGAATTATTCCCCGCTGTTACTGCAAATGATGCCTGTCGCGGAGATTTGTGCTACTTGATTGTCTTCAGGTCCCTCAACAACCATCCCCGGTACTCTGCATTCTCGATCTTCTCTGAGATCATCAGCGCCTTCTTCAGATATTCCAGCATCTTCTTCCTGTTCTTTGCCTTCATCTCTGCCCGCGCAAGAGCTTCATATGCATAGGCAAGATAGAACGGTTCCACATCTTTGCCCTTACTGCTTGCAAGGCAAAGCTTCGCATACTTCAGTGCGTTAAGAGGTTCGTTTGCCAGGGCAAAGACTCTCGCCAACTGCCAGTATGCGATAGAATAATTTGTCATTGTGCAATCCGGCCTCTGCATCCAGTGCCAGAGCGATGCAAAGCTTGTTGCTATCATTTCATTGTTCTCTTGCAGAGTTCTCCTCTTCTTATCTATGAACTCCCATGTCTTATTGAAACATCCTGCCGAAAAATGCCTGTGTGCTTCCGCAGTGTCGAATCCGGTTTTCTTCTTCATGATTGTGTCTGCAATGTTTGATTTGTACAAAGATAAGTAAATTATATATCATGAAATACTTATCTGACGGAAGTTATCCTTCGCTGCCGGTTCTCCTTTTGTGAGAATTGAAGATTGGGGATGAGATTTGTATTTTAATAGTGACCCGTGTTTAAGATTGTTCATTCACCCGTACTAAGCTGTCAGAATCCAATCATCCTTTTCTAAGCTGCAAAATATGATGACGCATTTTAAGGGCTCATCGTAACCAATATGCCAAACAACATGCCGGAGATAAAGCTCAGACGAACAGTGGTTGCCGATCTGGAATACCTGTTTCAGTTTCAACTCGACAGCGAAGCGGGCTACATGGCGGCGTTTACCCCGAAGGACCCTGCTGACAAAACAGCATATATGGAAAAATATTCAAAACTGCTGAGAGATCCTTCGGTCAATAATCAGACGATCCTGGTTGACAATGTTATCGCAGGAAGCATTGCAAAGTTCGTTCTTGCCGGCGATGCAGAGATCACATATTGGCTCGACAGGAAATTCTGGGGGCAAGGAATTGCTACAATTGCGCTTCAAAACCTTCTTGATATTGAAACTGCAAGACCCGTCTTTGCAAGAGTTGCATGTGATAACATTGGCTCACAAAGAGTCCTGGAAAAATGCGGATTTGTAAGGATCGGCTCCGGTAAGGGCTATGCAAATGCACGGCAGACCGAAATAGAAGAGTTCATATATAAACTTCACAGCAACTGCCGGAATGAAAGTGTCTAATGTATTCTGCATTGCATAAGCGTGTGAAAAGGATTCGTAAGCCTTACCGGTTAATGCCTGATAATGTGCGGCAGTCAGTTATCGGATCAAGAAACTGCAAATTCAAACCACACAGTTGAGCGTATTCTGTGATCTAATGACTGCAATTGAAAAAAACTTCAAATATTTGTTGCCTGATCAGAGCATAGGTCAATGACAAAAAGCAAATTACTTCAGATGCACAATGTCGGCATCGTTGTGGAATCTCTCGATAAGGCCATTTCCTTTTTTGAGGAGATAGGGCTTAAACTTGAAGGACGCGCAATGGTTGAAGGCGAGTGGGCGGGACGCGTTACAGGACTCGGAGATCAGTCGGTGGAAATTGCAATGATGGTTACTCCCGACGGACACAGCCGGATTGAACTTTCACGTTTCATCACCCCTCACACCGTATCAGATCACAGGACAGCCCCTGTAAAATCACTCGGCTATCTGCGCATCATGTTTGCGGTTGATGATATTGATGAGTTGCTGTCAAGACTCACAGGTCACGGCGCTGAACTCGCCGGAGAGGTTGTTAACTATGAGAACATCTACCGGCTCTGTTACATCCGCGGGCCGGAGGGGATATTGATTGGACTGGCACAACAGCTCGGCGATAAGACCGCTTCAGATGTTCTGGAAAAATCCTGAAACGGAATCTCAATAGAAGCCACTCCGAAACTTTTTGAATAATTATTCTATGACAAAACTCATTCTGTTCGCATCACTTTTCATTCTCTTCTTCACTGGCCACTCATTTGCACGATCAGAAGATCCTCTGCTGAAGAAAATTCAGGAGATCCTCTCCGACAAGAATGCAACAGTCGGTGTTTCAATCATTGGCAATGACGGCAAAGACACTATCTCCGTGAATGACGATAAACGCTATCCTATGCAAAGCGTTTTCAAATACCATATTGCCCTCGCTGTATTGTCTGAGGTTGATAAAGGAAAATTTTCGGCTGACCGGCAAGTCAAAATAGATAAGAAGGACCTTTTGCCCGGCCTTTGGAGCCCCCTAAGAGAAGAAAATCCCGAGGGAGGAAATTTCACGATATCAAAACTGATACAATATGCCGTTTCTCAAAGCGACAATGTGAGTTGCGATGCACTGCTTCGGCTTATCGGCGGCCCGCAGTCAGTGGAAGATTATTTCAGACAGATAAACATCAACGACATCTCTGTGAAGCTGAATGAAGAGAAAATGCAGGCAAACAGGGAACTGATGTTTCAAAACTGGATCACGCCGAAAGCGGCAAACGAGACACTTGCAAGATTTTATTTTAACAACGAACAGTTGCTTTCCGAAAACAGCCACGGTTTTATCTGGAGCGTAATGAAAGAAACCGAAACAGGTGTAAACAGGCTGAAAGGACAACTTCCGGAAGGAACTGTTGTTGCACACAAAACCGGTTCTTCCGGAACAAGCAAAGAGGGTATAACGGAAGCAGTTAATGATATCGGCATTGTGTTTCTGCCCGACGGAAAGCTCTTTTTCATAAGCGTGTTTGTTACTGACTCAAGGGAGGATGAAGCAGTGAATGAGAAAATAATTGCCGACATAGCAAAGGCGGCCTGGGATCATTTTACGGCTTTGCCGAGGTAGATCGGTGTACTTCCGTGCAATATTTAGCCGAAGAAATTGCACGTGTGATTCGCATGCGGAATTATACTGCAGAATGACCGAAGAGTATCTTGCCTCACCGGTAGCAAGAGAAAGGAATTTCAACATTGACCAATTATAAAAAAGCAAAGTCATGAGGAAAATTATCGTCATAACGTTTATGACACTTGACGGAGTGATGCAGGCGCCCGGCGGGCCCGATGAAGACAGGTCAGGCGGATTCAAATACGGCGGCTGGTCTGCAGTATATGCCGACAAGGCTTCGGGAAAGATAATGCAGGAGCAGATGAAGCCGGCTGATCTGCTGTTGGGAAGGAAGACGTTTGAGATCTTCGAATCCTACTGGCCCGGCCGTGCGGAAAGATGGAAAGGCATCAATGATGTTACTAAGTATGTAGTGTCGAAAAGAAGAAAAGAATCGCGGTGGATGAACTCCGTATTTCTAAGGAGCATAGCCGATATCAGAAAGCTGAAAAGATCTGAAGGCTCTGATCTTAAAGTGTGGGGCAGCGGAAAGCTCGTTCAACTGTTGCTTAAGCATGACCTCGTTGATGAACTTTGGCTGAAGATCTACCCCCTGACACTTGGCAAAGGTAAGAAACTGTTTGACAACAGCGCGATCCCGGCCGCATTCACCCTGACTGAAAGCACCGTTACTCCGGGCGGAGTGATTTTTGCAAACTATGAACGGTCCGGTAAGGTCAGGACAGGAACGTACTGATCTCTTACGTTGAAAAAGTTCATCCGGACATATTCAAGCAATTGAAAACCGGAAGATCATGCAAATGAAAATTGAATGAGTATCACAAACATTAAACTCCCCGGAAATGTATGATCTACCTTACTTCAAGGAAGAAGACAGGCAGACTTTGCTTCAGTT
This sequence comes from uncultured Ignavibacteriaceae bacterium, assembly GCA_964615795.1. Classification (GTDB taxonomy): domain Bacteria; phylum Bacteroidota; class Ignavibacteria; order Tepidaquicellales; family Tepidaquicellaceae; genus JADJAH01. The sequence goes on along the minus strand of CAZTQR010000084.1, from coordinate 8,114 downwards.
TCTTCACGATCACCCGTTTGCCTTGCTCACGGGCAGTTTTGCAAGCGGAAAGCAGGTCGCAACACAGGTTCCGATCCTGACAGATGAACGAGACGGTTCGCTGTTTCTTCACGGACACATCATGCGGCAGACGGATCATCACAAGGCGTTTCTTGAAAATCCTCAGGCACTTGCGGTCTTCACCGGCCCCGGTGCCTATGTCAGCGCTTCGTGGTATACAAACCCGCACATAGGTTCCACATGGAATTATATGAGCGTTCATATGAGAGGAAACATCCGCTTCCTTGATGAAGACGCGCTTATCGCGCTTATGAAGAAACTCACTTTGAAGTTCGAGAACAATAATACATCTTCGCCGACCATCTATGACAATCTTCCGGAAGAATTCCTGAAGAAGATGATGCCGGCAATAGTTGCATTTGAAATAGAAGTGGAAGAGATGGACAATGTGTTCAAGCTCAGTCAGAACAGAGATGAACAAAGCTATCTTAACATCATAGAAAGGCTCGAAGAGCGCGGCGGCGAAAGCGCGCTGATAGCCGACGAGATGAGAAAGCGCAGAGAAAAACTCTTTCCGCCCGGAGTCGAATGGGACGGAAGCAGGTTTATGTCGTAATTATTGTAACGCCTTTGACAGTGACCTGCATGATAAATCATGTGCAGATCAATATCTGCAATCAGTAAGTTGCACACAAACACTGCGGATGTCTCAGTAAGCTGATACAATTCCTAAGCAAAACTAAATTTCATTTTCAGCGGGCGTATTTTACATTCCACAAACTCAATAAGCTGTCTGATGCAAATCTGTTTTCATCTCATCGGTAAAGTATTCGCGGATGCCGCAAGAATGTGCGGACTGATATTTCTCATACTGACATCCGCCTTGACCTTATCATACGAAGATGCCCGCCCGCAGTCGCTTGACACACTGTGGTCAGGGACTTTCGGGGGCACGAACATCGATGTCGGACATTCGGTAAAAGAGGCATCCGATAAATCGCTCATCATCACCGGCTATACCCGCTCGTTCGGCTCACTGGCCGGCCGCAACGTATGGCTTGTAAAGACATCGCGTGAGGGAGTGTTGCAGTGGATGAATACATTCGGGGGAAGCAGTGATGATGAAGGTTACTCCGTGGTGCAGACCGGCGACGGCGGATTTGCAGTTGCCGGTTACACAAGTTCATTCGGCGCAGGCGGGAAAGATGTGTATCTTGTCAGGACGGATTCTCTCGGCAATCAACTGTGGTCGGCTAACTTCGGCGGAGCACAGGATGACGAAGGGTATTCTCTTCTGCAGACATCGGACGGCGGATTCCTGATCGCAGGCGTTTCTTCCTCATTCACTTCCGGAAGCCGGGATGTTTGGCTTGTGAAAACCAATGCTTCGGGAGTTATCCAATGGAGCAGGAATCACGGCGGCCTGAGCTCGGACGGAGCATGGTCGGTTGAACAGTCTGCAGACGGCGGTTTCATCGTTGCAGGATGGACATTCTCTTACGGACCGGGATCAGTCGGAAATGCATGGCTTGTAAAAACAGACTCAGCTGGAAACCTGCAGTGGCACAAGCCGTTCGGCGGTACATCTGTTGACCGTGCTTACGATGTCTGCGTTGCCGGAAATGGATATGCTCTTACAGGTTATACGTCATCATCAGGATCAGGGCTTGATGACATGATGCTCATCAGGACAGACAGTCTTGGAAATGAAATATTGACTCGTACGTTCGGAGGTTCGGGTAGAGACTATGGCCAGTCTATAACATCTTCTTCTGACGGCAACGGGTTTCTCATTGCGGGATATACTTTGTCTTTTGGTTCGGGCAGTGAGGATGCATGGATTGTCAGGACGGACGGCAACGGAAATATGCTTTGGAGCAGGGCTTTGGGCGGATCCGCTTCTGATGCCGCGAATTCAGTTCATCTGACTTATGACGGCGGCGCAGTTGTCGCAGGATACACTCTGTCATACGGCGCCGGTGTCCATGATCTGTGGCTGATAAGGTTCGCTCCTGCAGGCACAAACATCGGCATTAGCGGAAATGAGAACTCCGGAACAGCAGATCATTTTGAACTTAAGCAGAACTTTCCGAACCCGTTCAATCCTGTTACAACAGTTTCCGTGGAGATCATGAAGGCATCACGGATCGAACTTGTGATCTATGATATTCTCGGAAGAAATGTGAGAACCTTGTTCTGCGGCACGCTTCAGCAAGGGCCGCATACTGAACTCTGGAACGGCCTGAATGATTATGGTGAGGCTTTGCCGGGAGGCGTTTACTACTGCGTGCTGAAGTCCGACAGCTACAGCGAAGCAAAGGCAATGCTTCTTTTGAAGTGATCGAACAATTAATGGTCCGCTCTTTGTGATCATCTGAGCAGACAACATAAACGCTCATCACTGCTAATAATCAATTCAGGGTTTCATTGATTTCTTATAACCTGGCCAATGAACATCAACGTGTTTGTTTGCGGAATGCAGATGTGTATCTCCCGCATTCCGTAATCCCTGTCAAAAGGAGCTCTTACCTTCATGCCGGTCACTTTCCCGCGAATCTCTTCCCACAGTTTGTCAACATTGTCCACCTCAAGATAGAATTCCATCTCTCCGATGTCACTGCCGGCTGTGAGAATATGAACAGTCAGGCCGTCCCTCATATAAACCGCATAGTTTTCAGTCTCCGTCAATGCCGAAAATCCAAGTACATCCCTGAAAAATCCTGCTGTTGCATTCAGGTTGAATGACGGTATCATCGGGCTCAGATACAGCGCTCTATAATTCATCTGTGTTCAGATATTTGTTCGGGATGTTTTCCGGCATGTGATCAATTTTATATGCAGACTTCATGAGCAGACGGACAGTCTCATAAGAGTCTTCCTCAGTTCTTTGGAACTGCCTCACCAACCCCATCATTGCATAGCTCACCGGATTTACCGTCGGAATGTAAGTCTCCCGCTCACGTTCCTTTCCCCGGATAAGCCCCTTCAGATTTTTCGTAAACATTTCTCGCGCAAAAATAATGATCTTAACCACGCGCCGCTTTTCTTATTCCCGCCCTGCCCTCAATCTGTTCGCCGATCTTCCGCTCAAACCACTTATAATATGGGATGAAGCGATTGTAACCCTTCATCTCGCCAAGCAGGTCGGAGAGCTTTCTCTCAGATCCGTCCGCTGACGCTTTCAGATACTTAAGATAGATCTTAAGAAAATCACGGTTGCGTGTCTTTGCCGCCGCCGATTGAAACCTGTCATTCCTCAGAAACTGTTCGTACGACTTTGCCATATCAACAGCCTCAGAGTGCAGATTCAGTTCGGCATAGATTATGAGCTGAAGATTTCTTATCAGCGGTTTCAGGAATACGAGAGAGAAGTTCCTGATCTTTGCAAGCTCTCTGTGTGCATTCTCATATTGCCGGTATTCCGCAAAGAGGCTTCCCTGCAAATATCCAAGCAGGCATGACCGGTGCTTCTCTTCAAGCCTGTTTGAATTTGACCGGATGAATTTCTCCGCCCACTTGTAGTTCCTTGATGTGATCGCGCACATCGCTATGTGATAGAATGTATCCACAGGGATCTTTGTATTGCTCTTCTTGTCTATGTTGCCGGCAACGAGACAGGATAGTTCAAAAAGTTCGTCCTGCATAATCTTTCCTCCCGGAAGATTTCCCTCAATAAGATAATTGTTCATTACCATCAGAAGGTCGTCCGCCAATGATCTCCTGATATTGGCTCCACGCCCCGTAACCATCTTCTTAAGCTTCAGGTAATCTTCTTCCCTCTTTTCCTTTATCAGCCTGATGCCAAGCAACAGCGCCTCTGCCTCTGCATTATTCTTCATGCCCTCTGCCCTCTGTGCCATTTCGATCGTCTCATTCATCATTGGTATTTCGAGATTTGCCGATATCAGATTATTGTAATTTGCGAGAAGAAGTATGTTACGAAGGTTGTTAATGATGAACATATTGATCAGTTCGTATGATGCGTCTGTCCACTCTTTCTTTGAAAGATCCTTCTTTGTCAGAAATTCCTTCCTCTGAAAAGAGTTGTTCCTCCTGATCTCTGATAGCTTATAGTAGTTAAGGTTAAACTCATCACGCAAATCCCTCAGCTTCTTCTCAAGTTTCTTAATGCGTGCATCAAAGCGGTTATGCATTCCAAATTGCGTCAGCTCGCTGAGATACTCCATTTCCAGATCGGCAGGGCTCAGTCTCTCAAGCGCGATGAACTTCTCAAGCAGTGACTCAAACTCCGACAGAAGGTAATAGACAGTGCCGTAAACTACTTTGTCCTCCTTGTAAAGCTTTCTGTAGATATTCTCATGCGAGATCTCAAGAGAGTCAAACTCCGGGTGGAATTTAGAAAGGTATCTGTAAAGTTCTGTCAGCTTCCTGTTCGCATTGAAGTAAGGGGATGCCACGAACTTGCCGAATTTTGCAAACGACGCCTTGTCGAGATTTGACAGAAGCTGTATCAGACTGCTGTTATGCATCGGAACAGTTCCAAGATTTCGCAAAAAGTTTAGTGTACATCGGATTAGAGCTTTGAATAATTTGCATTCAACTGAAACAAATGGCCACAGACAAGTGTGAATTTAAGATCTTTCAAAGCAAATTAAACACGGAAATGAATAACCTCAAAACATTACTGCTGGCGGTACTGGCAGGATTTTCAATTACGGTGATTGCACATGGGCAGATCACGCAGGAATGGGTAAGAAGCTACTCATTGCCGACAAACAATTCGCAGGTTGCGGCAGATATCGTAACCGATGCCGGGGGGAATGTATATGTTACCGGCTACAACGCCGCAGGTTACTCGGAGTCGGACCTTGTCACTGTTAAGTATAACTCCTCGGGGCTGTATCAATGGGGTAAGAGCTACCACAACAGCGTAGCCTATTCTCATGAAAAAGGAAAATGCATTGCAACTTACTCATCGGGCGGAACGAACTTCGTCTATGCGGCGGGAGAAGTGAATTACAGCGGCTTAACGCAATACCTGATACTTCTTAAGTATGATGAATCGGGGAATCAGATCTGGGCAAGAGGAATCTATGTAGTCGCTTACCCGTTCAGTCACATTCTCAAAGAGATGATAACCGACGGGGCGGGAAATGTTTATCTTACCGGAGGAACAAGCGATAAGGCGTTCCTTGTGAAAGTTGACTCTTCCGGCACCACAAAAGTTCTAAGGACATTCGTAAATCCTTCCGGCTACAATACCGGTCAGGGCAATGACATTAAACTAAACGGCGGGAAAGTCTACATCGGCGGACAGATCAGGAATTCATCTTCACAGGTTCTGCCGTTGCTGATCATTTGCGACACCGCGGGTGCTCTGCTGGAGTTCAGGTACAATCAGGCAATTGCAAACAGCACGGACAACGAAAGCAGGATCATGATGGGGAATTCAGGGAATGTCTATATGGGATTCAGAACATCAAACGACTACAGGCTTACCAAGTACAGTTCAAACGGCGACACTCTCTGGAACAGAAAGCATAACGGGACCGCAAATGCTCAGGATTTCTTCAATGCTCTTGCAGTTGATGCGAATGAGAACATTTATATGACCGGCAGAGTGAACGGGCTGTATGGCGATGTGGGCACGGTGAAGTTCGATTCTTCGGGCAGTTTCCTTTGGGAGCAGACTTATGCAGGACAAGGCGGCTTTGCAGATGAAGGCAAGGATGTGAAGATTGACGGAAGCGGAAATGTTTATGTTGCCGGAGTGGTGGATAACTGGGTCGGAGGCAGGAGCCTGATGATCAACTATAACTCTTCCGGCACGTCGCTTTGGGTGAGGAGTTATGACTTTGCCCCGAATGACTATGAAGAATCTCTCGTGCTTGCAATTGACGGTGCGGGGAATGCTATAGCAACCGGCAATTGCGGCTACATTACGGAAAGCGATTATGCGACAATAAAATACGATCCTTCCGGCACGGCATTGTGGGCGAGAAAATACAACTCTTCTCAGACTTCAACGGATGCGGTGAATTCGATCACAACTGACAAGCACGGAATTGTCTATGCAATAGGCCGGCTCAGGGTCGGGCAGGCAGGTGATAATATTCAGATTGTCAAATATAACTCTGCAGGAACCCTGAAGTGGGCATACAGCCGCGGCGGAGTGGGTACAGATGTGGAGGACGCCGGATTCGCGATCGCAGTGGACAGGAACGGTTATGTTTATTACACGGGAACAATGCACACGTCATTCACCGGAAACAAGCGTGACGTTTACACAGGTAAGCTGGATTCAAACGGTAACAATGTATGGCCTCATCCGTTCGGGCAGTTGTACGGCGCGGGAGGAAATGATGAAGGTGTTGAACTTGCGCTTGACACATCGGGAAACGCTGTCGTCGGATTCAATTCCGAAATTACGGCCGGCAATGTCAAGTTCGGTGCGGTAAAATATTCTCCGTCGGGAACTGCACTGTGGACTTACGGCTACGCCGGCTCCGGCACAGGGCTGGATTCACTCAAGGATATGAGTGTTGATACCGAAGGAAATGTGTACCTGACCGGGAATTCAACATCCGCTTTGTCCGGCATCAACATTGTTACGATAAAGATCAGCAGTGCCGGCGCGCATCAGTGGACGCAGACATACAACGGAAGCGCAAATGCGGATGACGGTGCAAGGTCGGTTGATGTTGACAGCTACGGAAATGTTTATGTTACGGGAAGTGCACAAAACTCAGTTACCGGAAAGGATATTGTGCTGATAAAGTACAGTTCATCCGGCAGTCAGCTGTGGGCAACGACTGTGAGCAACGACAATACCGAAGCTGAAAGCGGAGTAACGGTAAGGTACGATTCAATATCTGAGAAGGTAAGACTTATTGGTTCAAGCAGGCAGAGCATCTACAATACTACACTGTTCCTTGCTGACTTTGACACTGCCGGAGTTCAGACTTCAGGATCACTTGTGAATCCTTCGCCTTACGGATCGAATTACGCAATAGGAGGAGAACTTGACGGAGTCGGGAAAATGATCTCCGCGCAGGCATACAGCTCGCAGAACGGCGGATTTGATCTTACCGTGTGGAGAGGACTTGAAAAGCAATCTGTGTTCAACGGCTCATCTTCGGGCAACGATATCGCCGCATACAATGTGCCGCTCGCCACATTCGGAAATTTTTTCTATGCGGGTGTTACATCTTTTGATTCCGTCAAAGGCAATACATTCACGATCGTTAAGTTCCGTTCACCGCTCAACAAGGTCTTGCTTAGGATGTACATTCAGGGTTACTACGATTCCAACACTGGGAATATGATACGCGGTGATACGGTACGGATACAACTCGGAAGTTCATTGCCTCCTTACAATACGGTTGATTCGGCGAAAGTTGTGCTTTCGTTCGAGGGAATTGCCGAGCCGCAGTTCATGAATGTTGTTGACGGTCAGCAGTATTATGTCTCTGTCAATCACAGGAATTCCATTGAGACCTGGAGCGCCGCGCCTGCGGCATTCAGCCAGGGACTTCTCGAAGCCGACTTCCGCGACACATCGGAAGTGTTTGGAAATAATCTTACCCACATTACCTCCGGAACATACTGGCAGTACACGGTTTTCAGCGGCGACGTGAATCAGGACGGCACCGTGGATGCAACGGACGCCGGCGCGGTTGACAATGATGCGTCTAACTTCGAATCGGGCTACATAAACACCGATGTTACCGGAGATGAGATCGTGGATGCAAGCGACGCGCTGATAATAGACAACAACGCATACAGTTTCGTAAGCATGCTCAGGCCTTAGGCTGAGGAGCACAGTATAAGCTGTCATTCATTGCTCGCATGAGGAGTTCCCTTGCGGAACTCTTCATGCCGCATTCGCAGATATGCGCAGGCAGAGGTAACGAGAAACTGATTCTATTTTGGTCAGTTGCCGGTGGCGCTCCTGCCTGCGTCGGGCAGGCTCTATGTTCGGAACCCGTCTGAGACGTACAAACACCGGCAAAGATTGGAATTGATCCCGTTTCTTTTTGCCAGGCAAGAAATGTCGGTCGAAACGATGCAAGCAGTAAGGCAGCGTTCTATCAGGGAAGGAGAGTGAAAGCAAAGTTGATTAATCATTGTCCGCTCTGAGTCTCCCGCATTGA
>CAZTQR010000083.1:0-13244 GCA_964615795.1 uncultured Ignavibacteriaceae bacterium | reverse complement strand
GTTTTCGCTTCAAGTGAACTGCTACTTGACAGGCGGGCGGGTTGTTCCTGCGACAATAGAAAAAGTCTATGTTTTTGAACTGCATTCTCCACAATTTCTGATTCTAGAAAACGTTTTAGACACCATTGAGGAACAGTAAACGTTATTCGGGTTAATTACATTGCTTCAACACAACCGCTTTGATAACTTGACGCACACGGAATCAGCATCACGGCAAAGATTCATACTGCAGTCAGATATGAACGGCAAATAAACTTTCCACCTAAGGGTTTGACAGGCAGATCAGTATTCATAATCATACCAAACTTCAACGGCTTAAAGCATCTTAAGGATTGTTTCGATTCATTGCAGAGGCAATCATTCAAAGACTTTGGCGTCATTCTTGTTGACAATAACTCAGCAGACGATTCAGTTGCATTTACACGGAACAATTACCCCGATGTAAGGATACTGAAGATGTCAACAAACACGGGATTTGCAAAGGCAGTGAACGAAGGCATAAAGGAAGCACTCGGACAAGAAGGATGCAAATATATACTTCTGCTCAACAACGACACCGAGTGCGATGCGGACTTTCTCCGGGAGATGCTCCGTGCAGTGAACATGAAGGATGCGGGAAGCGGCGCATGCAAGATGCTTAACTTCAGAGACAGGAGCATGATCGATGATGCGGGAGATTTCATCAAACCGCTCGGTTCACCTTATGCGAGAGGGTTCGGGGAGAAGGATGAAGGGCAGTATGATAAAGCGGAGTACATCTTTGGCGCGTGCGCAGGCGCGGCGATCTACAAGAGGGAAGTGTTCGAAGAAGCGGGGTTCTTTGATGAGGATTTTTTCGCCTATTACGAAGATGTTGACTTCAGCTTCAGGCTTCAGCTCCTCGGCTACAGGTGTTATTACAATCCGAAGGCGGTGTGCTATCACATGCGCGGAGCAACCACTTCGGGCATGTCGGGTTTTCAGACAATGCTTTGCGAAAAGAACCTGATCGCCCTTAGGATCAAGAATTATCCCGGCAGGCTTTATCTGTACTCCTTTCCTTTCTTTGCGGCCGTCAGGGTTAAGCGATATCTGATCTTTCTTTTCAGGCATTCGCCGTCTTTGTTTGCATCTGCTGTTAAGGGCTACATTCAGGGACTCGGTGAGATCGGAAACTCACTCAGGAAGCGGAAGGACATCATAAAAAAGAAAAGAGTTTCCGAAGACTATGTAAGGAGCATCCTGAAATGAACGGAGCGGGAAGCAATGGCAAACTTATCTCCATCATAATAGTCAATTACTTTCAAATGGAATTCATAACCGGGTGCGTAAGATCAATTGCTAACAGACTCAGTGCGGATGATTATGAGCTGATCGCGGTCAACAACTCACCTGCTGAGGATATCGGCAATTTGAAGGAGATTGCGCCGGGCATTTCGATCTTCGAAAATTCTAACAGAGGATTTCCTCACGCAAACAATCTCGCGGCAAAGAATGCAACCGGCAGGTATCTGCTGTTCCTGAATCCTGACACGCTTGTTGAAGATGACTTCATAGAAGAATTCCGCAAACTCAGGCTTCCGCAGGACTTCGGCATAGGCGGGCTGAGACTTTACAATCCTGACGGCAGTGTGCAGTTGTCATACTGGAAGGAAAACACTTTTGTCAATGAGATCATGAACAAATCGGATGAGAAGAGGCAGAAGAACCGCAATGCAAACGCAGGCAAAATAACTGCACGCGAGGATATTTCCGGGGTCGACTGGGTAAGCGGTGCATCAATGCTTATTGAAAAGGAATTGTTCATGAAGATCGGCGGGTTCGATGAAAGCTTTTTCCTCTTTTATGAAGACGCCGACATCTGCAAGAGAGTTCATGACACCGGCAGGAAGATCTATTATCTCCCCGTTGGTGAAATAATTCATTACAAAGGTGAGAACGTAAACGAGAGATTCAGCAGTGACACTTATTATTATGCAAAGGAATCACAACTGAATTATTACAGGAAGCATAACGGAATAGCCGACAGATTTTTTCTTCGCGCTTATCTTTTTCTGAAGTTCTCTGCAAGATATCTCGGAGGATTCAGGAAGATTGACAAAGACATTCTTAAACTGTTGCTCGGCAAAAGGAGAAATGATGCGCGTACTTGAACTCATAGACGGAGGATTTCTCGGAGGCGGGCAGACGCATATCCTTTCACTGCTGAAGAACTTCGACAGGTGCGAAGTGACTGCGGTAGTTTCGGCGTCTCAAAGCGGGGCTTTCATGCACGAGGTTGAAAGGTCCGGAAACAGATTCCGGCCGGTTGAACTTCCAAAGCTTTACAGACTTAAGCACCTGAATGAACTCAGAAGGATCATTGAAGAAGAAGAAGCTGATATTCTTCATTCTCACGGCGGCGTTGCGGGAATGTATTCGGGTTTTTACAGAAAGAAGTCCGGCAGAATTCCTGTGGTGCATACGATACACGGAATTCACTACATAAACTCACCCAGCTTATTGCGCCGTTACGGAACGCTTGCAATTGAACAGCACCTTTCGAAGTACCGGGATGCCGTGATCTGCCCTTCTGAAAATGACAGGCGAACCGCGGTTGAGCTTAAGATCGCTGACCCTTCTGTTACAGTGACAATTCACAACGGCATTGAGACGGACAGATTTTCGGACAGCCGCAAAGATACCGGACTCATGAGCAGTCTGGGACTGAGCGACAATAATTTTGTCATAGGCCTTGTATCGCGGTTTGACGAACAGAAGAATCAAATGTTCATGCTCAGGAACACTTCAGGCTTCATTAAGAGGAATGATAATGTCAGAATGCTTTTTGCCGGAAGCGGCCGTATGCTTGAGGCATGCAGGAGGGCGGCTAAAGAAGAAGGTATTGAGAACAAGGTCATCTTTGCCGGCGAGGTTTCCGATACGGAGAAGTATTATCCGCTGATAGACCTTTTTGTTTTCCCCACGCTTTGGGAAGGATTCTCAATCGCTTTGCTCGAAGCGGCGGCATCGGGAAGGAGCATACTTGCCAGCGGCATATCGCCGAACAAGGAGCTGATCACAGACGGTGTAAACGGACTGATCTTTGACACCGGTGATCCGGAAGGATATTCGGAGAAACTTGAGTTGCTGTTCAATGACACTGACATGAGAAACAGATTGGGTGCTGAGGCAAAGGCGACTGCCCGGAGGTTCACATCAAAGGTCATGACGCAGAAGGTGATGAATATCTATGAAAGTATTGCCGGCCGTGCATCAGCGGGACGATGATGGATTCTGCCGAAAGTTGTATGCTTTATACGATTTTGAATTTTGCCGGAATGTTTAGCGCTCAATCATCCTGCGGCGGCTCAAAGGCCGGTGTAAGTTGTTTCAACTCCACTCACTAATTCATATCTTTGCTGCAATTAAAATCCATGCCAGGTCAATGAAACTCTTTTCAATAATAACAGCGGTGCTGTTGATTGCCGTGTCGGCAATATACTTCTTAGCGGGAGAAAATACGTATACAGATCAGAAGACAAGTGACGTCTCGTCTAAACCCGGGAACGGTGAACCCGGAAAATATCCTGCCGATCATGAATTCATCAAGCGCACATTCCCGTTCTATAAAGCTGATCCCGGAGCACACATTGAGGCATTGGAGAAAGCACAGGAAATGCGGAATGCGGCAATGAACGACAACTCAGCCGCAACATGGGAGTTTGCAGGCCCCACCAATATAGGCGGCCGGATCTCCGACATCGAATACGATCCCAACAACACCAACATCGTTTATGCTGGTGCGGCAACAGGCGGCGTGTTCAAATCAACTGATGCAGGACTAACATGGACATCCGTATTCGACGATCAGTCAGTACTGCCTGCAGGCGACATTGCAGTTGACCCGGTCAACTCAAACATCGTGTATGCAGGCACGGGCGAACCGAACGGAGGCCACAACAATTTCTCGGGCGGCGGAATGTACAAGTCAACAAATGCCGGAGCAACATGGCAGAGGACCGGCCTTGAGAACACGGTAACAATTGGCCGCGTGCTTGTAAATCCTCAGAACCCCTTGCGTGTTTATGTTGCCGCAGTTGGTTCATACTTTGGTCCGAACCCGGAACGCGGAGTTTACAGGAGCGACAACGGCGGTGCGACATGGAGCAGGGTGCTGTTCGTTTCGGATTCATGCGGCGCAATTGACCTGATCATGGATCCCGTCAATCCGAACAATATGATGGCGGCGATGTGGCAGAGAACAAGGTATCCGAATGGCGGACAACTTTACGGAAGGGAAAGCGGGATCTACAAGACAACAAACGGGGGCGACAACTGGACTGCGCTCGGAACTGCAAACGGGCTTCCGAATTCTTCAACAACTAACGTTGGAAGGATCGGACTCAGCATCAGCAATTCAAATCCTAACATTGCATACGCACTTTATACAAACGGAACCACATATTCAGGATTCTTCAAGACTACAAACGCCGGGCTGAACTGGACAAACGCCAACGGCGGCGGACTGCAGAACGGCTTCTCAACTTTCAGCTGGTATTTCGGACAAGTGCGTGTTCATCCAACAGATCCGAACACAGTTTATGTGCTTGACCTTGAAGTGATGAAGACAACCAACTCCGGCACGTCATGGACTGAAATTTCCGGATCCGTTCATGTTGATCAGCATGCACTTGCATTCAAGCCGGGAGATCCGAACACGGTCATACTCGGCAACGACGGTGGCATTTACAGATCGTCCAACTCCGGAAGCACATTTGCAAAAGTACAGAACCTTCCCGTGACACAGTTTTACGAGATCGGAATAGATAAGACAAACCCTCAGAGACTCTACGGAGGCACGCAGGACAACGGCACGAACAGGACTCTGACAGGATCGCTCAGCGACTGGACAACAATATACGGCGGCGACGGATTTTACGTTATTGTTGATCCCACCAACCCCAACATCATCTATGCGGAATCTCAGAACGGCGCGCTTGGAAAGTCAACCAACGGCGGAGCTTCATTCTCATCAGCCACTTCCGGGATAAGCGGGTCAGAAAAGAAGAACTGGTCAACTCCCGTGATAATGGATCCGAACAACAATAACGTACTCTATTACGGAACAAACAGAGTTTACAGAACAACTAACGGGGCATCATCATGGACTGCGATAAGCTCAGATCTGACAAACGGTAATCAGGCAAGACTCGGTACCGTTTCCACCATCGCCGTTGCGAAGACGAATTCAAACATCATAATGGCCGGTACTGACGATGCCAATGTCTGGATAACGACAAACAGCGGAACGAACTGGACAAAGGTCTCGGCCGGATTGCCGTACAGGTGGATCACAAGAGTGGCATTTGATCCGACAAACGACAACATAGCTTATGTCACATTCAACGGGCTGAAGTGGATCGATCCTCAGCCGCATGTTTTCAGAACAACTAACCGCGGTGTGAACTGGACTGACATCAGCTCAAATCTTCCTGATGCTCCTGTCAATGCGTTTGATATAGATCCCGCAAGGCCCAATGTTTTGTTTGTCGGCTCTGATGTGGGAGCTTATGTCAGCTTCAATTCAGGAGGGACATGGCAATTCCTCGGCAACGGACTGCCCATGGTATCTGTGTATGATTTCAAGATCCATCCCACGGCAAATTATCTTGTCGCGGGTACTCACGGCAGGTCAATGTACAAAATTGATCTTTCGCAGGTGGTCGGCATTGAGCAGGTCACTGCTGAAACCCCGGAGGCTTTCTCGCTTGAACAGAATTATCCCAACCCGTTCAATCCATCCACCAGGATAAGATACAATGTAATGAGGACAGGACGGATTGTAATTGAAGTGTTTGACATAACCGGAAAGAAGGTCAGGACTCTTTTGGATAATACCCAAAGCCCTGGAAGTTATGAGGTTGAATTCAATGCCGGAAGTTTGTCCAGCGGAGTTTATTATTATTCACTCAGAGCGGGCGATGCATTGCAGGGAGTAAAAAGAATGACGTTGCTGAAGTAAAACAGATCGGGAAAAGACTTGTGTGAGCAAGCCGGGTTGACGGCTGTCAGGCAGTATCAGAAGAAGTATCTCATGTTGAATGAGAAGTTTGCGAATTTGATATCATCATCGTAATCAACCGGTCTGTAAAACTGGAAATTGCTTTCGAGTCCGATAATAATGTCTTCATTGCCGGTGTAGTTCACCTGAAATATGAAGTTCTTAGGATAGGATTCAAGCTCACCATCAGCGCCGGGAACACTTGAAGCGAAGAAACCCAAAAGGAAACCGACAGGTACTTTCTGTTTTGGCAGAAGATCCGCATCAAATGCCAGTCCGTAAGAGATGAACCAATCGCTCGGGGCGCCGTACACTGCGGTTTCTCCGTATTTTACATTCACAAATGCGTTAAGTCCGAAAACGCTGTTGAATGCATATGCTCCCTTAACTCCCACTCCGGCCCGCAGTGCGGGGATATCCTTTACAAGCTTATTGTCTTCCGTGATCTTACCGCTGTCAATGATTCCCTGCACGAAGTCCTTCAGGTCAATTACTGTGTAGCTTCTGTTGCTCACATCCGCGGAGCCCGAAAGCATAAATTCTTTATTTTGATACAGCTTGAAAAGCCAGCCGAACTGATAACCTGCGGCTACATCAACACCTTCCGCAATCAATGAACCGGGTTTGTTACCAAGCCGGCCGAGGATGTCAACGGAAGCATTGAAAGCAAGCCAGTCACGGATCACTTGCTGATATTCAAGATTTAGGAATGTGAAAAGGAGTTCACCCTTGACCTGCACGGGTTGTCCCTCGATGACAGTTTCCGGAATGCTGAGATTCATTGTCTGCCCGACGCCAAGCCTGTTCTGAACATATGTGTTTATGAATGGCGTGCTTATTATGGAATTCACCACAAACTTGTGGCCGTTGAGAATTGAGTACCTCTCATTGAAAGCTTTTGTTGAATCACCTGCTGTTCCGGCGAATGAGAACGCAGAAATGCATGTGTTCAATAACATGATCAGAAGTATCCTTTTATATGCAATACCGGTTCTCAGAGTTTCTGTATTCAATAATGATGTTTTCAAAATTTGTAAGTCACTCCTCCAAGTATTTGTAAACCTGACATTCTGAATCTCGGCGGGAGGTAACCGCCCGCATTAAGAGCTTTGCCTGAGCTTGCGTTAGTCAGGCTTTGCACATATCTGAATTCGGCTCCGACTTTAAGCGGACCGACCGGGAGATTTGCGCCGGCTCCGAACAAGACTGACAGGTCAAGCGATTGAAAATAATCCGATATGTCATTCCTGCTTCCGGAACCGTTCACAAATTCACTTCCGGCTTCATTGAATATTCCCACGTCAATGCCGCTGGAAAAATATGTAATGCCGTTCATCGCTTCGAAGGTAACCACCAATGGCACTCTGAAATATGAGAAATCAATTGAGATACTGTCGCGGTAGTCTTCCTCGTTAACATCAAATCCGAGTGTTGCGCCGTACATTGAGTAGTTTGGCTGGAGTGAAAGATATATGTCCTTTGTAAGAGGATAGTCGATCTTAAGCCCGGCAATGTAACCTGCGCCGCCCGAGTAGGCAGTGTTTTCAGGGGAATCTCCGGAAAGTGTAGCAAGGTTGAGACCGCCGTAAGCGCTCACCTTAACCTGTGCATGGGCATTGTGAACTGTCAGGCTCATTAATAATATGCAGAATGCCGCCAAAGAAGATGCAAGCCTGACGGAAGGTGAAGCTGTGCGGATAGTCATATTGCAATATATTTTTACTGCTGAAGAATTGCAAAGCAATAAGACTGCACAGAGCTGTTCTTTGTTGGATGATTATTAATTCATTTCCGATCTGACGGAAAATCCTGATGTGTGTGTAAGATTCACTTTGGATACAGGCCATTGACAGCATGCTATTGATCTCTGTATCTTTACATTTCGCATGCAAGTCTTGCCTTGCAAGTTTTGGAGGCATTGGGCAAATTACTTCAAATCTCAATTAAAAGGCCATAAAATGAATAGATCACCCAACAACAAAAAAGTGTGGTTTCTCACTTTCGGAATATTTGTTATCACAACATTTTCCATTTTGTTTGGAAAGGCAGATGCACAGACTACCATCACTCTGCGGCAATGTACCGATAACACTATCTATGAAGAATCATCTTCATACAGCAACGGCGGCGGCGACTATTTTTTTGCCGGAACGACCGTCACTTCCAATAAGCGCAGGGGACTGATAAACTTTTTCACATTGTCGAAGTTCATCCCGCCGTGTGCCACAATACAAAACGTCACACTCAGGCTGCATATGTCAAGGACCATAGCGGGCCCAAGGAATGTTAAGCTTCACAGGCTTCTTCAGGATTGGGGAGAAGGCGGATCTGATGCTCCCGGAGAGGAGGGATTCGGCACGCAGGCTGATCCCGGAGATGCAACATGGGTAAACAATTACTATCCTGATAATGACTGGGTAAGGCCGGGGGGATATTTTGAAGACAGTGCCAGTGCAACGACATCTGTTGACCAGAACGGATACTATTACTGGAGTTCGCCAAGAATGGCACAGGATGTACGGGATTGGATAAGGACGCAGAACAATTACGGATGGATACTGATAGGAGATGAATCAGCGGGAACCACCGCCAAGAGATTTGACACGCGGGAGAATCCGGATACAAGTTTCAGGCCGCTTATCTCAGTTACGTAC
This sequence comes from uncultured Ignavibacteriaceae bacterium, assembly GCA_964615795.1. Classification (GTDB taxonomy): domain Bacteria; phylum Bacteroidota; class Ignavibacteria; order Tepidaquicellales; family Tepidaquicellaceae; genus JADJAH01. The sequence goes on along the minus strand of CAZTQR010000083.1, from coordinate 4,568 downwards.
ACACTAAACTCACTGCCTGTAAACCTTGGAGTTTACATTGAAGGATTCTACAACGGCACAACACAGGTTTCCGATACACTGAAGGTTCAGCTAAGATCGGCAACCTCGCCTTACGGAATTGTAGATCAAGCAAGAGCGGTTGTGGATGAATTTGGAAATGCACAGCTTTGCTTCCCGAATGCCGCTCCCGGCAATTACTACATAGCGGTATTGCACAGAAATTCCATTGAGACCTGGAGCGCGGCACCGGTTGCATTGACGGATCCGTATTACAATTATTATGAGTTCACATCAGCAGCTTCTCAGGCCTACGGTAGTAATCTTACGCTTGTGGGCATTTCCTATTGCATTTACAGCGGCGATGTGAATCAGGACGGAACTGTAGATGGAACTGATCTGCAGTTGATAGACAATGACTCTTACGCTTTCGTATCCGGATATGTGCCTACAGATGTGAACGGTGATGACTTTGTTGACGGAACTGACGCTTCGATTGCAGGCAACAATGCAAACAATTTTGTAAGCGTTATCAGGCCTTAAAAATAATCGGCAGTCATTTTTAGGAGCGCCCGGCTTGCAGAATTGGTCAGGCGCTCTTTTTCTTTGTGCTTCCCAGTTTCTCCAGGAACCATTTCTTACCGATCAGAAAGCCCTTTTCGGAATTGATCTTCATCAGAGCATCGTCGAGCTTACTGTCTTTGCAGGATACAAAGGCATTGACCAGCATCAGGTATGCCCTTGTAAATGCGCGGTATGCTTTCTTGTGTTCATCGGGTATCAGCTTGTCGCCGCGCAGGAACTGCGAGAACGCAAGCACCGAGTCTTCCGCTTCTTTCAGCATGCCTAGGTCAAAGAATATCATAAGCTGAAGGATCTTCACTGCAGGCTTGAAGTGAATGAATGAGAATGAGCTGATACGGCTGAGTTCTACGAGTGCTTCGTTCAGCAATCCATCCTGATAAAGCAAACGGGCTCTGCAATAATGGGATGCGTTATTGCGGAATGTCTCGTCAAGGAAGCCGGTGTATTCTTCAATAAACTTCTTTGCCCACTTGAAGTCTCTTACAGATATTGCCAGCATGAATGTCTTGTAAAAAATGTCCACGGGAATATTGTTCTTCTTTGAGAAACGGAAGACCTTCAGCCTGAGCTTCGCAATCTCAAACTCTTCCATTCTCATGTCGTCGCCATGAAGCAGTTTATTTGTGCAGTAAACCTGCATTGCCGCAAGGGCAGAAGATTTTTTTGCGTCGGTAAGGTACTTGTGGTTTCCTGAAAGCGCTTTCTTCACTTCTGCATAGTCCGATTCATCGCTCAATGCAATTACCCTTACAAGCCTGTAGGAAAACATCAGTTCCTGATCATCGAGGTAAGCCGGGTTATTCCCGAGGAAGCTGATGGTCTCATTAAGCATCGGTACATTAAGATCCTGATTCTTTGTGTGCCTGTAATTTGTAAGAGTGATCAGGTTCTTCAGAAGATGCTCGAGGTAGAAACTGATCAGCCATTTTGACGGCTCAAGCCATTCTTTTCTGAAGGCATCTTTCCGGGTTACAATATTCAGCTCGGATTGCAGTCTTGTAGAAATAATGTCTGACAGGAGATACTGATAAAGGTTGGATCCGGAACTCTTCACGGATCTCTTTGCCGAGGAAAGGTATTTATCAAAGAGCTTCCCATCAAGATTATTATGTGCGTACCTGAGGAGAGAGAGATCAAATATCTCGGAGTCTGTCCTTTCAATTGAAATGAACTTCTCGGCAAGTCTTTGAAGTTCAGACAGCAGATAATTGATGGTACCTTCAACATATTTCCCTTTTCCGTAAAGCTTTCCGTGCAGGAATTTCTTCGACAGCGAATCTGATCCAAAGCCGGGATGAAATGCCCTGAGTGCATCCAGAAGTTCGGATGCCTTTGCATTCGTGTTGTGGTAAGGTGAATTTACAAACTTGACAAACTTTTTCAGATCATTCTTACTGAAGGATGAAAGCAATGTCAGCAGGTCATTCTTAAGCATCGGTTGAATTATGTTTTCAAAATTTACATAAGGTGCAGACTTTATACACTCCAAAAGCAAAACATGAAATGTGCATAATGCCCGGAGTGCCGCAAGGCTATGGCGCAATGGAGTGAAAGCTAATTGCGGTTAATAGTGTGAGCTGACATCATGGACAGACATCGCTGACCGGAAGCAACGAACTCTGAGCTGTCAGGATAACGCATTTCGTATTGGGGATGCGATGAAGAACGGCGTTGAGTGCAATTAATATGTGTTGTCATCGCGGCGCTGTTTGCACCGGTTGAATAAGCCATAACTGCATTTCATTTCCCGTTGAACATGCGTAGATTTGTAAACAATCCTTTATGAGAACATCACTTATCAGGCCGATACTTACTGCTGTGCTTCCCGCACTCCTGCATGGATTCTCTCCCGGGCTCAAAGCTCAAAACAACTCACTGAGATTCTTCGGCAACGGGGTAAACGACATTGACAGGGTGAAGATCAGGCTTGATGCACCTGCAAAGCCGGTTGACGTTTCCGGCAGTTTCACAGTAGAGTTCTTCATGAAAGCAAACTCCGCCGACAATAACGGTTACGTCGAAGACAGGTTTGACGGAGACGGCTGGATCACGGGAAACATAATTCTCGACCGTGACATTTATGGTTCGGGTGATTTCGGAGACTTCGGAATTTCAATCGGCTCATACACCGCCGGCGGCTCTGGCGACAGGGGAATCTGCTTTGGCATAGACAGGGCAGGCAACGGCAGGTCAATAGTTGCACAGTACAATGTAGCAGACGAAGAATGGCATCACATTGCCGTTACAAGAGATTCTGCAAACGGGCTTGTCAGGATCTTCATTGACGGAGTCCTGCGAACTTCAGCAGTCGGTCCGACCGGAAACATCAGTTACAGGAACGGCCGGACAACATCCTGGCCGCAGAGCGATCCGTTCCTTGTGCTTGGAGCAGAGAAGCATGATGCAGGAAGTGCATATCCTTCGTACAACGGACGGATTGACGAACTCAGAATTTCAGGTACAGTGAGATATACTGCGGATTTCGCTCCGCCCGTGAGCGAGTTCACTGCCGATGCGTTTACGGCAGGCCTGTATCACTTTAACGAGGGCACGGGTGACACATTGAGAGATCTTTCCAACGCGCCCGGGGGGCCTAGCCACGGAGTAATAAGAAGAGGCGGCACTCCGCAGGGACCGGTGTGGGATTCCGACAATCCCTTTCCTCTTTCATTTAGCCTGAAGTTTATTCCGCAAGGATTTTACAGGCCAGGAACCGACAGATTAATTATGAGAGACACAGTAACTGTTTATCTCAGGAATTCAGTTTGGCCATATCAGAAAGCTGACAGTTCACTTGCCGTTATTGACTCGGTCTCATTCCAGGCAGTGATGCTCTTTAATAATGCTCAGAGCGGGAGTTACTATGCTGATGTGAGACACAGAAACAGCGTTGAGACCTGGACATCTGTACCTGTTTCGTTTACAGCCGGAGTCACTTCAGTCGTTGATCTGACTGCTTCCTCAAGCTCTGCTTACGGAGGCAATCTCACTCAATCCGGAACAAGATATTGCGTTTACAGCGGTGATGTGAACAGAGACGGAACTGTTGACGGAACCGATGTGCTCCTTACAGACAATGCAGCATTCATTTATCTGTCCGGATATTTTCCCGAAGATCTTAACGGAGACAATTCCGTGGATGCTACGGATATAGCCATTGCAGACAACAATGCTTCTTCATTCATATCAAGAATAATTCCATAAACCAAAAACTTATCAGACGTATGGAAAATTCATGTGTATTCTGCAACATCAATAACGAGAACATACTCTTTCAGAACGAGCATGCCTTTGTAATACCCGACAAGTTTCCGCAGTCAAAGGGGCACCTGCTTGTAATTTCTAAGAAGCATGTGAAGACATATTTCGAGCTCAGCTCTGACGAGAAAGCCGCCATGCTTGTATTGCTCGACCTTGCAAAGCTTCATACCGACGAATATCATTTCCCTAACGGTTACAATGTGAGCATCAATGCCGGCGAAGCTGCAGGACAGATCATAATGCATGCACACATTCATCTGATCCCTAGATACGGCAGATAACTCTGCAGAAGGGTTTTGGCTGTAAGCGCTGCGACCGGCGAGTATTCACATTGGCAATGAAATTCAGTTCAGAGTCATTCAGATCTATGCCGGTTACTGAATCGTGCGCAGATTCGATCCAATTCGCGGACATTCAGTTGAGAAGATGAGATGTGAGTGCACTTTGAGATTAGACAGAGCTTGTCAAACTCAGATTTTTGTCCGCAAAAATTCCTTCCAAAATATGCAAAGCAAGCCGGAATTGAGCTTTTGCAGTACATCTCCTTCTTACAGGCATACGAAAAGCCCTGTAATTTCCACAAAAAAATCTTTGACCGGGAGTGCAGATTCGGGTAGTTTGCAATAAAGACAGACAGTATGAAGTCATTTCCATTAAATGGTTTGCTTGCGCTTATCGTCACTATGTTATTTATGATCATTGCAGTTGGTGAATCTTCCGGACTC
>CAZTQR010000082.1:0-13362 GCA_964615795.1 uncultured Ignavibacteriaceae bacterium | reverse complement strand
CCGGGCCCGATTCGGTTGTCTCTGTTATTGATGCAGGCAACAATCAGGTTATCGGGGAGATCAGAGTGGGGAAGAATCCGTCAACAGTAACCGCGAGCACTGACGGAAAGCTTCTGGTCGGATGTCCAGGGGATTCGGTCACGGCGGCCATTTACAAAGTTGACCCGATCTCTCTTGCAGTACTCGACACTTTCACGAACCTCAAATACGGCCTGAGCAAGGACCTGAACACAGATGCAGCCGGCAAGCTTTACTTCATAGGAGGGAACATCTACAGCGATGAGGACATTGTGTCATATTCGCCTTCGACCGGAGTTTCTGAAAAGGTCGTACCAAAACAAGCAGGCTATCTGAACTACGGGTTGAGCTATGACAAGCAGTCAAATCAGCTTTATGTAGGAGCCGCCGCATCCGACTTCACTTCTGACGGACGCTTCAGGATCTATTCAGCAACGGGAAATCTCATAAAGGACTTTCAGATACCCACCGGCATAGCGCCGAGACGTTTGCTTGTAAAGCGTTAGGGCATAAGTCGGTTTCAAATATAGAAAGCAATGTTTATATTTGAACCCATGAACATTGAGGTAAAGGAGAATTCTCAGGACCATTACATAAGATCCGAGTTGCCTTTTGACTCAGTATTTACGGGAAATGAAGGCACTGATGAAGGAATTGGAATTCACATCAGGCAGTCAACCCTAAGGAAGATCGAAGACTATCTCTCCGAGGACAAGAGCAACGAACTCGGCGGCGTGCTTGTAGGAGATGTGTGCGAAACCGAAGGCGGCGCCAGGTTTGTAAAGATCGAGAACGTAATATTTGCCATGCATGCAAGTTCTTCCTTATCCCGGCTGACCTTCACGCATGAGACATGGGATTACATCAATAAGGTTCTCGAAGACGAGTATCCCGGCAAGAGAATAGTCGGATGGTTCCACTCCCACCCCGGCCACACGGTATTCATGTCAAGCCATGACGTTTTCATTCACGAAAATTTCTTCAGCAGTAAGTATATGGTGGCTTATGTGTTCGATCCCACGATCAGGGAAAGAGGGTTCTTTAAGTGGAACGGAAATGAGTTGATCAAGGCAAACGGTTTCCACATCTACGATAATGACGGAGGTGAGAAGATCTATGAATTCATTGAGAAGAGCGTCAATGATGATTCGGAAAAGATCAGAAAGGAAGTAAAGGGTGGTAAGATTGACATTATGAAGAGCATTACGATAGCATTGAGCCTGTTCAGTTTTCTGCTCACGGCATTTATGGCTTACAATTTCGTTGAACTGAAAAAGAAGACAGAGGAAGTTTCTGAGCTGTCGAGAGAGGTGGCAGAGTTGAAAGCAAGGCTGGCTCCCGTGTCGGTTAATGAAGACAAGACAGCGGTGAAAGAGCAGTCTGCAGGTAACACGGGTAAGGAGAATTCTTCGACAGTCAACAGCGGTAAGCCTGAAGATGCCGTTAAGAACCGCCCGGCAACAGAACCCGTTTCGAACAAGAATGAAGAAAAGGTTGCAGTTGAGCAGAGCACAGTGCAAAAGCAGGATTCAAAGAAGTACACTATAAAAAAGGGTGACACGCTTGAAAGGATCGCACTTTCAACATACGGGAGCAGGGACGGCATCGAGCTGATAATGAAGCATAACAATATCAAGGACAAGACGTCTATCAAGATAGGGCAGATAATTGAATTGCCGGTTAAGAACTGAAGCTGACGAGAAAAGACAGATGAGCCCGCGGCAAAGAAGACTTGTATCCGATTTCAGAAAGATGAAGGAGGAGTTTTCCAATCATCCTTACATAAGCTTTGCATACGATGAGAACGAACTGCCTCCGCAGAGATATATTGTGACTTTCAGGAATGTGAAGGGCCTTAAGCTGATTCAGCTTGAAGACAGAAAGGAACTGGAGTTCCTGACAGAACATCAGTTTGAGATATATCTTCATTCCGATTATCCGCGTCTGAAGCCGCAATGCAATATGATCACGGACATTTTTCATCCGAATTTCAGAATGGCATCACCAAACGACATCTGCATCGGTGATTACTGGGCTTCGGGTGAGACGCTGGTTGACATTGTTTATCAGATAGGCGAAATGATCATGTATCAAAGCTATAATGTCACAAGTCCGCTGAACGGGATTGCCGCAAAGTGGGCGAAGGAGAACAGGGAGCTTTTTCCGCTTGACAAGAAAATTCTGAGGCAGGGTGAAATTGAGATAGACCTGCTTGGAGAAAAAGACACTCTCGACATAAGATAGCAGATGATCTATCCGTTCAAAGGAATAATTCCCCGGCTCGGAGAAGGCGTTTTCGTAGCCCCAAACGCAGTTGTCATCGGCGACACCGGGATCGGAGACGGTTCGAGCGTTTGGTATTCTGCAGTGATAAGAGGAGATGTGAACTTCATCAGGATCGGAAACGGCACAAATATTCAGGACGGTTGCGTGCTTCATGTTTCAAACGGTACATTTTCCCTGACTATCGGAAACGGAGTTACAATCGGACACAACGCTGTTGTCCACGGGTGCAGAGTTGATGACAATGTTCTTATAGGAATGGGTGCGGTTCTTTTGGATGATTGCCGGGTCGAAAGCAATTCTATGGTTGCCGCAGGAGCTCTTGTAAGGCAGGGTTTCACGGTACCGGCCGGAGTCCTGGCAGCCGGTGTGCCTGCAAGGATTGTAAGGGACCTGACTGAAGAGTTGATTGATGGAATCAGGCAAAGTGCGGCGCATTACACTGAACTGGCCGGGGTTTACGTCAGGGAAGCAAGCGGAGATTTGCAAATCCGGATTTAATGTTGAAATATTATATATCTATTGATATTTTACTCTTCAGCAAATGAACCACGCGCAGTGAAATCATTAAACTACCGGAGATAATTGGCAGAGTCAGGCATTTCGGAATCGGAATTCAAGGAAATTGCAGGGTTGTTCGAATCGGAGTTTACAGTAACAGAAAATTGCCGGTCACTTGGCATTGTGAATCAAAGGACAGGCATAAAGATCAGCCTGGACATATTCTCAGAAGAAGGTGGCTGCCACCTGGTATCCGTTTATACAAGTAATTCGCATCTGCAGTTGCAGAATTGCAGCAGGGCAATAGTGAGCGGTATGCTGGAAGAGGTGATATTCGTTTCCGAAACCGATTCTCACATTTCCGGATTGATCATTTCACGGCAGGGTGACTGCTCAATGTATGCAGGTGTAAACAGGGAACTTCTCAGTTCGGATTTTATGGAACTTAGTTCGGAGAAGCTCCTCGCTGCAGTGGCATTGTCAGTAGCCGAAGCAGGACGATAAGCAAACCTTCCTTATCAATTAACTAAAATCAGAACTTGGGTTTACGCCTCATTTTTTCCGATATTTTCCCGGATCTGCACATAGACAGAAAATCCCTGCGGGGGAATATTCTGGATGCCGCAAGGATGCTGAAACTTTATGAGAATACGGAATTCGGAAATCTTGAAATAATATTTCTTCGCAGAAGCGAATTGAGAAAACTCAACAGCGAGCATCTTGCTCATGATTATGAAACTGACATACTGACATTTGACATCTCTGATGACGAGAAATATAAGGACGCGCAAATTTTCATCTCGCCTGAGGTTGTAAGCGAAAATGCAGGCAGATTTGGCTCTGACTTCGAAACCGAATTGATGAGAGTTGTTGTTCACGGTTTGCTTCACTTATCCGGTTACGATGATCAGGACAAGACATCAAAGACAGTGATGAGAAAGAAAGAAAACAAGTACTTAAACATTCTACACAATGCAGGAAAAAGTGATTGAGATAATTGTTTACATTCTGAGCCGGCTTGGACCGGCAAACGGCCTTGAAGACATTGATGTCAAGATGCTCTCTAACGAGGGCTACACAGATGCTGAGATCAATACAGCATTTGCGTGGATCTTTTCAAAGCTGGAATCCGGTGAATCCGTACTGAATGAGAAATTCAGTACCAAAGGTTCGCACAGGGTTTACCATCCGGCAGAAAAGAAGATTCTTACAAGAGATGCTATTGGTTATCTGATGCAGTTGAAAGAACTTGGAATTCTATCTGACCCGGATATTGAGAATGTTATTGACAGGCTTATTTCCGCCGGCTACAGCAAGGCGGGCACCGATGAGGTGAAGCTATTCGTAAGCACGATCATTTTCAGTTCGGATGAATCTTCAGACCTGAGAACGAAGCTCGTGCTTCAGAACAATGAAACCATACACTGACATAATTTAAATTCGAGAACACACGCACAATTGACAAGATGAAGGAAAAATCACTGGTAATAGTTGAGTCGCCGTCAAAGGCAAAGACGATAAACAAGTACCTTGGCAAAGACTATGTGGTGGAAGCAACGATCGGGCACATTAAAGACCTCCCGAAGAGCAAGATCAATGTTGACATAGAAAACGAATTCAAGCCGACCTTTCAGGTGATCCCCGGAAAGGAGAAGGTGATTGACTCCATTAAGAAGATCGCCAAAGGTTCGGGCAGGATATACATTGCGACTGACCCTGACAGGGAAGGCGAAGCGATTGCTTCAGACATTGCCGATGAGATTGCCGGAAACAAGGAAAGGATCTACAGGGTCCTGTTCAACGAGATCACAAAGACCGGGATCGAACAGGCGATGAACTCTGCAAGGAAGATAGACGAGAACCTTGTGCAGGCGCAGGTTGCAAGAAGGGTGATGGACCGGATCCTCGGATACAAGGTCAGTCCGTTCCTCTGGAAGACTTTCTACTTCGGTTTGTCCGCAGGCAGGGTTCAGTCGGTCGCCCTCAGGATCATTTGCGACAGGGAGGATGAGATCGAGAACTTCAAGCCAAAGGAATACTGGTCAATAGAAGGCCTGTTCGCAAAGCCCTCCGGAAAGAGCGCACAGTTCCGGGCCAAGCTGTTCAAGATCAACGAAGATGTACTCAAGTTTGACGGGGAGAAGCCTTGCATAAGCAACCTTGATGAGGCAAGCCGGATCTTAAATGATCTTGAAAACAACAAGTTCACGATCACTGACATCACGGTTAAGGAAGTAAAGAGAAACGCCCCGGCTCCTTTCACTACAAGTGTACTTCAGCAGACTGCTTCATCACGACTGGGTTTTTCTCCGAAAAAGACAATGATGCTTGCCCAGAAACTTTACGAAGGAATTGAAGGCAGTAAGGAAGAAGGACTTGTCGGACTCATTACTTACATGAGAACTGACTCGACGAGAGTGAGCAAAGAAGCAACTGACTCTGCAAGGAAGTTCATAAAAGACAACTACGGAGACGATTATCTTCCGGCAGGCGCAAAGGTTTTCAAGTCAAAGAAGAACACGCAGGATGCGCATGAAGCAATAAGGCCAACTGACGTGAACAGACTGCCGCGTGAGATGAAGAAACTCGGGAAAGATCTGCACGCATTATATGACCTGATATGGAAAAGGTTTGTTGCATCGCAGATGTCGCAGGCAGTGTTTGACCAGAAGACGGTGATCATTAAGGCGATCTCGCCTAAAGGCTCAAAGAACACATATCTTTTCAAAGCTACCGGAAGCGTGCTTAAGTTCAGCGGTTTTCTGAAGGTGTATGAGGATGTGAAGGAAGACACAACCGACAAGCCTGATACGCAGGAAGAAGATGAAGAAATGACGCCGATACCTGCAGACCTCAAAGTTGATGACATGCTGAAAGTATTGTCACTTACGAAGGAACAGCATTTCACCAAGCCGCCTCCGAGGTACACGGAAAGCAGTCTCATCAAGCAGCTAGACAAACTCGGAATCGGCAGGCCGAGCACTTTTGCAACGATCGTATCAACAGTCATAGACAGAAAGTATGTGGATGTGATCGAGAAGAAACTTCATGCAACCACACTCGGAAGAACAGTAAACAAGGTACTTTCGAAGCATTTCGAAGATGTGATAGATGTGAACTTCACCGCGAAGATGGAGGAAGAGCTTGACACAATCGCAAACGGTGAAAGCACATACAAGGAAGTGATGAATGATTTTTATGATCCTTTCAGCAGGGACCTGATGCAGGCGGAATCAATTGCGGCGGAGATCAAGAAGGGCCTGGCAGTTAAGACGGATATTGAATGCCCCGAGTGCGGAAAGGAAACCGGAGCAAAGATGATCAAGAAATGGAGCAGGAACGGCCAGTTTCTTTCATGCGAGAGATTCCCCAAGTGCAAGGGCGCATTGCCGCTGGAAATGCCGAACGAAAAGGAAGTTGAGGCGGCGAAGAATGTTAAGTGCGATGTATGCGGCGGCGATATGGTGATCAAAACAGGAAGGTTCGGGAAGTTTTACGGCTGTACGAATTATCCGAAATGCAACGGCATCAAGCCGCTCACACTTGGTATAAAATGTCCCAAGTGCGGCGAAGGGGAAGTGCTGATGAGAAAGGCGAAGAAAGGCAGGTCGTTTTACGGATGCACGAAATACCCCAACTGCGATTTCATCAGCAATGCGATGCCCGTGATAAAGAACTGCACAGAATGCGGCAATAATTATTTGGTAAAAAAATCCACAAAGAAGGACGGCGATTACCTTGAGTGCCCTGCCTGCAAGGCCAGGCAGGAGTTACCCAAAGCGGAAGTTACAAAGGAGGAAGTTGCCGGGGAAAGTTAATTCGTTTGAAATGAGAAGAAGAAAATTCCTTTTGACCGCGGCTGTTGGTTGCTGCGGAGCATTAGCGGCGCGCTCACTGGCCGGCTTATCGGGAGGAGAAAATTCAGCATCCTTTGGAGAAGGATCCGCGGAGCTTGCGAGATTCCTGAGCTTAACGGGCGGAGATTTCCGTAACCTTGCTGATACCGCAATATCAACTGCCGCCGGCAATGGAGCGAGTTATTCAGATATCAGATTTTGCAGGAACCGAAATCAAAGTGTTTCTGCAAGGGAAGACATGCCGGACGGAATCTCCGACAATAACAGCCTTGGATTCGGGATCAGAGTGCTTGTGAACGGAACATGGGGATTTGCGTCGAGCCATGTGATAACAGCCGAAGTGATCTCGCAGAAAGCCAGGCTTGCATGTGAGATAGCAAAGGCAAATTCAATTCTTCAGAAACAGCCGATAGCTCTGACCGGAAATCAGGCATATACAGACAAGTGGTCAACTCCGGTAAAACTGAACCCATTCGAAATACCGGTATCCGAAAAGCTGGATTTTCTCCTCAACCTCAATTCAAGGGCTCTGAAGGATGGCGCAACTTACTGCGATTCATTCATGTGGTTCATCAACGAATGGAAGCTGTTTGCATCTTCTGAGGGTTCATTCATTGAACAGGATATGACAAGGGCTATGGCTCAGTGCACTCCTACTGTGGTCGATAAGTCGGCGGGAGAAGTGGAATCATGCGAACTGTTAATATCACCAATGAGCAAAGGGTATGAGTACATCACGGAGTTTCCTTTCATGGAGGAGGTTGAGAAGGCAACAGAGTACGCAAAGATGAAATTGAAGGCACCTTCCGTGGAGCCGGGCAAGAGGGATCTCATCATTCATCCGTCAAACCTTTGGCTTACAATCCACGAATCGTGCGGACACCCCACGGAACTTGACAGGGCGCTTGGGTATGAAGCAAATTATGCCGGCACGAGTTTCATGACCAAAGACAAATTAGGCAAACTCAAGTATGGTTCAGAGATAGTAAACATGGTGGCCGACAGGACTCAGGACAACGGACTTGCAACGAGGGGGTATGATGATGACGGCGTGAAGACAACGGAATGGCACATTGTGAAGGACGGGATTTTTGTTGATTACCAGACCACAAGGGATCTAGCTCCACTTATCGGCAAAGATGTATCGTATGCATGTTCATATGCAGACAGCTGGAACACATTCCCCATTCAGCGTATGCCGAATGTGTCACTTCAGCCGGGCAAGGAAAAGAAATCGCTTGATGACCTGATTTCAGAAACGGATGATGCGATCCTTGTTTTCGGAGACGGAAGCTGGAGCATTGACATGCAGAGATACAACTTTCAGTTCACCGGTCAGCATTTCTGGGAGATCAAGAACGGCAAGATACAGGGCATGCTTAAAGATGTTGCCTATCAGGGAAACACCGTGGATTTCTGGAACTCATGTGACGCGCTTTGCGGAGAAGAAGAATACGAACTTGGCGGTTCGCTGTTCTGCGGAAAAGGTGAGCCCGGTCAGGTATCTCCCGTAAGCCACGGCAGTGTTCCCGCAAGGTTCAGACAGGTAAATATCCTAAACACCAAAAATCAGATTTGAGAAATGCTGCTTACCGATAAAGATGCAAAGGAAATAATTGAAAAAGTTCTGAATCTCTCGAAAGCAGACAGTGCTTCTGTAACTGTAAGAGGAAGCAATACTTCGAACATCCGTTTCGCAGCAAATACAGTTACAACCACAGGTTCCGGCGACAGCATTCAGATAAGCATAACTTCAGTTATAGGAAAGAGGTCCGGGTCGTCTGAGATAACAAGCCTTGATGAAGAAAGAATTGCAGAGGGCGTGAGAGTGTCTGAATTGAGTGCAACTCTTTCACAGGACAATGAAGAGATCATGCAGCCGGTTGAAGCGGGGCTTTCTTATCCGGAGTCGAAAGAGTATTTCGAATCAACTGCCGCCATGACGCCTGCCGAAATGGCAGGCAGGGCTTCTTCCGCGCTGGAGACTTCGATCGGAAGCAGTCTCACCTCAGCCGGATACCTCGAAGCAGACAAAGCATTCACAGCGATCGGGAATTCAAACGGGTTGTTTGCATACCACAAAAATACATTTGCAAGGTTTGCATCAACGATGCGTACTGCCGACGGCACGGGTTCATGCAAGATGGACAGATCATATGCTGACATTGGCAGACTTGATATAAAAAGCATTTCCGAAAAAATCGCGGACAGGTCCAAGATGTCCGCTAATCCTCGAAGGTTAGATCCGGGGAAATATGTTGCCATCCTTGATCATGCGGCTTCGTGCGACATGGTAAGCGGGCTTCTGAATTTCATGAGCATGCGAAGCGCAGATGAAGGAAGAAGCTTCTTTTCCGAGAACGGAAGCAATAAGATCGGGAAGAAGATGTTCAGCGAGATTGTCAATATTGAATCGGATCCTTCAAACGGCGACGCTCCCGCAAGGCCTTTTACTGAGGAGGGCTATCCTGTAGATAAGACGGTTTGGGTGCGGGACGGCGTTCTTGAGAATCTCTTTACAAGCAGGTATTGGGCAAAGAAAACGGGTAAGGCGCACAATCCTCATCCCACAAACCTTATTATGAAAGGCAACGGCAAATCAGTGGAAGATCTGATCGCATCCACGGAAAGAGGAGTGTTTGTAACAAGATTCTGGTACATCAGAACTGTGGACAGAAAGCAAATGCTATTGACCGGCCTCACGCGTGACGGGGTATTCCTCATTGAGAACGGCAAGATCACCTATCCCGTGAACAACTTCAGATTCAATGAGTCGCCGGCGCATGTTCTGCAGAGCGTTGTGGATATGTCATCCGGAGAGAAGGCAGTCGGAAGCGAAAACATAAACTCGAGGATCGTTGTGCCGGCGCTGAAGGTCAGGGATTTTAACTTTTCCACGATCTCTGAAGCTGTCTGAAAATGTCCGCCGAACTGGATGAAAGCATTGCAGGATTTCTTAAGCATCTCGCTGACGTAAGAAGATTTTCTCCAAATACAGTCAGGTCATACGAGACCGACCTTGCACAGTTCAGTAAATTCATCGAAAAGTCCTTTGGCAGTGAGAAGGATGCGCGCTTGAGTTCGATTGACAGGAACATACTGAGGTCGTTTGTTGCTGAGCTGTCGGATCCTCTTGCGGCTAAAACGCCTCTCACCAAGAAGTCCATATCAAGAAAGATCTCTGCGCTCAAATCGTTCTACAAATACCTTGCTTTAAACGGCAAGGTATCGCGAAACCATGCTTCGTCACTTAGTTTCCCGAAACTGTCGGGCAAACTTCCGCAGTATCTCAGCAAGGGAGAAGTTGACAATCTTCTTGGTCTCAAGCACATTGCAGAGATACCTGTGCTTGACAGGGCGGTCATTGAACTGTTCTACTCGACCGGTATCCGGTTATCTGAGCTGATCGGCTTAAAGATGAACAAAGTAAATTTCAGCTCGATGACTCTGAAGGTGCTGGGTAAGGGTTCAAAGGAAAGGATCGTGCCTTTCGGAAAGGCAGCCGCAGAAGCTATGAAGAACTATCTCAGGATAAGGGATATCTGCAACACCAAAGGCATTGACGAATTCTTCATTGACAATAAAGGGAACCGTCTGTATCCCGTAAAAGTGCAGAGGATGATAAAGAAGAACCTCTCGATTGTTTCCGAGCTCAGTAAGAAATCTCCGCACGTACTGCGCCACACATTTGCAACGCACATGCTTGATAACGGAGCAGACATCAGGGCCGTGAAGGAATTGCTCGGGCATGAAAGCCTTTCAACCACTCAGGTTTACACGCATCTCACGCCTGAAAAACTGAAGAAGACATACAAGCAGGCGCATCCGAGAGCTTAGCCGAGCAGAAAGTAGCCGGCAATAATAAGGAGTGAACTTACTGCAAATGCCTGTATGGATCTCTTTTCGGATATCAGGCCTTTTGACAGACTGAAATCGAGATCAGAAAGTATCTCTTTCGGAACTCCTCCGAAACCGGGCATGAACCGGTTCACCGATTCAAAGAATCTGCGGTAAGTCTCCCCGAATTTTGATGCCAGGAAATTCTCTTCGGTTCTAATTATGCAGTAATACTGGAACGTGAAGAAGATGAATCCCACCGCCTGCAGCCAGGGAGAAAGCGCATTGCTCATAATTCCAATCCCGGTGTAAATGAGAATGTTTCCGACATAGAGCGGATTTCTCACAATCCCGTACGGGCCTTGTGTTACAAGATAAGTGCCGCCAACGCCGGAGGTCGTTCGCGTTTCACTGCCTGCATAGCTTACAGACCAGATCCGGATGATCTCTCCGCACAGGGCTATCATAAAGCCCGCAATCATGCTTGCCGGAGTCGGTCTCATGAATATAAGTGAGACAATAAGGAAGGGGACCGGAATGTAACTTCTGTACTTGAAGAACAGATTTCCGAGCCGTATGACAAGGCTTTCTTCTTCGCGGGCTTTATCCTCCAAGGAACGCGTCCTTTCTGCGAACGGCAGCTTCCTGTCTGTGCCGGAGCTTTCCTGCTGTTCTGAGCTTTTCCAGCTTCTTTATGATATCGTCAAAGGTTTTGAATTCGTAATAGGTGATGTTGTTCTTCCAGCAATATGATGCAAGCCTGCCTTTGGCAAAAACCACATCAGCGTATCTGCTGACGCAGAAGTCGGAAGCGCCGTCTCCGATGTAAACCGAAACTTCTCCTGCAAGGTCGGAAGAATTTGTAAGCAGTATGTTCCTCTTGCACATTGCACAATCTTCACAGTACTCATCAGCGTGGTTATAGACACCTTTTATTGTTCCCTTAGCACAGTCAACAAGATGGTTTATTCCAAAATGCGGAACTCTGATCCCATGCCTCATGAGAACATAAGACACGTAAAATTCCAATCCGCTGCTTACGACAAAGATGTCATCGCCGGTTCTTCTGCAATACTCAATCAGCCGCGGAAATGACTCATCAATTTCTTCTTCATCGAGATAACTCCTGAACAGCTCCTCACTGAAATTGCTGATAAGTCTCAGGTGATGTTCCGTGACATCTCTTCCGTTTATTTTGCCCGCAACAAAATCATCCGTAATGTTCTTCAGCGCATCCTTATTTTCAACGAACCGCGCCAGGGAAGTGAACCAAACGTCGTTCTTCGTTACAGTTCCGTCAAAATCGCAGAAGATCTTAAGCCTGCAGTTTTTCACCCGTCTTGAACTTCGTCTCAACTATGGTTGTAACACCTGCTTCCTGCATGGTAACGCCGTACAGCCGGTCAACGGATTCCATTGTTCGTTCGTTGTGAGTGATGAGAATGAACTGAGTATTGCCGGAAAACTTTCTGATCATGTTATTGAATCTGCCGAGGTTTGCCACATCAAGCGGCGCATCAACTTCATCAAGCACGCAGAACGGTGACGGCTTTACAAGATAGATTGCAAACAATAGCGCAATTGCAGTAAGAGTTTTCTCTCCGCCGGAAAGCAGTTCTATTGAAGTGGGGCGCTTTCCGCGCGGCTTCGCTGTGATCTCTATTTTTGCTTCCAGGGGGTCTTCTTTCACTCTTCCTTCTTCATCCTGCTCATACACAATTCTCAGATCGGCTTCATCGCCTTCTGTAAAAAGCTGTTTGAAGATCATGATGAAATTCTCGCGGATCTTTTCAAAAGTCTCAAGGAACCTCTGACGCGCTTCCTGATTGATCCTGTCTATGGTCTTACGAATATCTTTTTCGGATTCAAGAAGATCTTCCTTCTGCTCGATCAGCTTTTTAAGTTCCTCTTTCTCATTTTCAAAATCCTCAAAGAGGATCTGCTGATAGCCGCCGCCGAGTTTCTTGAGTCTCTCCGAAAGTTCTTCAACATCTCTTTTCGCCGCAGCATAATCAAATTCGTTGAAGTCTATGCCTTCGTCGGAAATGTAACCGCTCAGCGAGATATCTTTCTCATATTTTTTGAGTATGTAATCCCTGATCTGCTCGGATTTTATCTCGTTCTCCTTTATCCTGATCTGCGAGTTGATGAGCTTTTGCGAAACCGAATCAAAATCAAGGCGCCTTTGCCTCTGCGCCACGTCAATCGAATGCTGAAGCGCAGATCTCTCATCAAGCAACGACTTCTCCTTTGTGTATGCGGATTCTGTTTCAGCGAACCGGATCCTCAGGCCCGAAAGCTCCTCTTCATTCACGGTCATCGCCGACCTTATTTCGGAAAGTAATGCCGTGTCACGGTTCAGCGCTTCTTTGTTGGAGGCCAATTGCCGCTCGCTGTGCTGTATTGATGATATCAGTCTCGTAAGATTGCTTTCCTCGTTCTTAAGCTCATTCCTGAGCTTTAGGAATTCTATATTATAGCTGTTGTAATCTGCCTGCTCCTGTGAATATTGCTGTTCAATTGCGTTGAACTCGTCAGTAAGGAAGAACAGTTCCTTGTCGAGATTGGAAAGCTCATTGTCGGATCTGTTCACTTCCTCAATAAGCAAGTTAATTGCGGAATTCAGCTCCTTGTTTGCTGAGCTTATCCTTGAAAATGCCTCGTCATTTTCAGCGATCATGGAGTTGACCTGATTCCGCCTGAATTCCAGATTGCCAAGATCCCTCACTGCATTATCGCATTCGATCCTCAGCGCATCATGCGCCTGCTTCAGCGGCTCTTCATCAATGCCGTTTCTTTCGCTTTCAATTTCAGCCAGCTCTCCTGAAAGCTCCCCGGCTTCCGAGCTCAGCCGGGCAACGAGCTC
>CAZTQR010000081.1:7153-13641 GCA_964615795.1 uncultured Ignavibacteriaceae bacterium | reverse complement strand
GAGACCCTCGATCTTAAAGGCACAGTGAAACTGAACATGGTTGACGCGGAGAAGTTTCAGTTCAAAGATGCTTCCAAAGCGAAGCTGAAGGAGCAGTGGCTCAGGGAGTGATCTGTGCGGGATGCCTGATGCATTGAGTGAGCCGGATAAGTTGAAATAGAAATTTGCCGATGTGCAGTAAGTACCTCCTTTTTCCTGCATAGTGAGACTGAAAGTATTTTTGTGTTAATGATTTTTTCCCCGAAGAATCAAATGGAAACAGGATTTTTCTTCAACGATTTCCTTCGGTGGGAAATGCATTGCCTGTTTAATAACGACTTCCCTTCAATTAATCATTTGCACAAAATCTCTTACACTACCTTCCCTAACCAATGCGGAATTCATATTCATACGGCATCTCCCGATCCGCAACTTCTCTTCCCATGCCCTTTGTGCGGGGAAGGCTGTGACGGGCAATCAGAATAGGAATTGCCGTTCCTTCAGGACCTTGTCAATAATCGTCCGGTGCCAATAATATGTGTTTGATTTCATGTAATTTGCCTATTTTTGTACGGGTCTTAAAAGTAAGAACCTAATTTCAGACACAAGTTTTATGTAACAGAATAGGTAGTATTCTTTATTTTACAATTAGAAGGTGCAGACACGAAAGGAGGCACTTCAGACTGCGCCTGAGCTGAACTCAAAATAACCTTTTTAGTAACAGATCATGAAGGAAGGCAAGTCATTCATTGCTCCGGATAGAGCCTTTGCGGGCTTTCCGGTGTGTTGTTTAGCCCTCATTATGATCTTAAAAAATTTAGGAGATTTACCATGAAAACCATCTCAAACCTCTTAGTTCTTATCTCTCTTTTCATAAGTACGATCATGCTGATGCCTTCGGGAGTTTTTTCTCAGCAGTGTGAATGCGATCCGGATCCCCCGAGATTCAGAACCATCAACCATCCGGATGCAACGGGCCCCAATCAGCAGGGCAGATATATATATGACTATTCCAACGATACGATCTTCAGAAGGACTTTCTGCGGTGCTAACCCGTTTGTTGAAACAGACCCCTGCCGGCCATGGACCCTGGAATTCTTTGGTGTAATGACAGAGGTCAACGGTGACTGTGTCATTTTTGATTCGGTCGGTATTAACTGGGATACTACTGTTTGCCACGACTTCAGGTACGAATTTGTTTATCCTCTCGGTTATGTAGCAGGAAATCCCGCAGACTCAATTGCTATAAGGTTCACCATGCGGGCAAAACCGGCAGACACTTGCGACAATGAAGACAATTATTACTGCCTCAATGATACAGGACATTACATTGACCTCGATTGCTGGGTCAACTGCCTCAACCAAAGGATTTCAATTTACGGACATGATGTTTGCCCGATTCCCAACACGGTTGTTTGCAGGATAGAATGGGATTCTCCGTTACCTGTTGAGCTTAATTCGTTCTCATCATCAGTTAACAAGAACGATGTTACGCTGAACTGGTCAACGGGCAAAGAGACCAACAACTCCGGATTCCATGTTGAAAGATATTACGGAGGTGAATGGAAGGACATTGCCTTCATTCCGGGTTCCGGTACCACTTCAGGCATCAGGGAATATTCATATACTGACCGTAACCTGAAGAGCGGAGCTTACAGTTACCGCCTCAAACAAGTGGACTACAACGGAAACTTCGAGTACTTTGACCTTAACGGAGTTGTAACGATCGGATTGCCCGCTGAATACAATCTTTCACAGAATTATCCGAATCCGTTCAATCCCACCACTACCATTGTTTACGGCATACCCGCTGACGGCAATGTGACAATAAAGATATATGACAACACAGGTAGGGAGATCAGGACGCTTGTGAACGAGCCGAAGAGCGCAGGATATTATTCTGTCACATTCAGCGCCGGCGACCTTGCGAGCGGAATGTATTTCTACAAGCTTGAATCCGGAAATTTCGTAACTACAAAGAAGATGATCCTTATGAAGTGACCCGGAATGCAGTAACGCTTTTCCTCGTAACTCAGATCAGAAGGGCAGGAAGTTTTCAGCTTCTTGCCCCTTTTTACTCCGTGACTTATCTCCGGGCAGTGTTTGACAGAGAAGAGGAGCCGGTGCCACTAATACACGGGAACTGACAAGTAATTTTTGATTTCATTGCAACACGTGTGAATTTCGGTTCAACTCACAGTGTAGCCCTCTCCCCGTTTTCGGGGAGAGGCCTGCCCGGCGAAGTCGGGGCTGAGTGAGGGGCACGGCGAATAGCTGATATGAGATTTGTACTTCCTCCTGCCAATGCCATTTGCCCCTCAAAGCCGGGATGCTTCCCTCAAATGTGAACATCGCTAACACATCCGTTGAACAAGCTTTCAGAATCAGCAATCCCAATCAATGCATGGGTTAGATATGAATGTATTTGCAAAAACAGTAGATGCATGAATTCATAATATACGGCGGATTCCGATTTCTACTTGAGGACTACCATTCTCTTCACATCTTCAAAGTCTCCGGAGCGCAGTCTGTAAAAATACACGCCGCTGTTCAGCGTTCGCGCGTCAAAGTCAACACTGTATGTTCCCGGACGCTGAAACCCGTTTACAAGCTCTGTCACTTCTCTTCCTGCAAGGTCATACACCCTGAGAGTTACTGTCCCTGAAGCGCCGGTCCTGTAGGTTATTGAAGTTGAAGGGTTGAATGGATTTGGAAAATTCTGGAATAGACGATACGAGCCGGGCTCTTCTGTATTAATGAAACTTATTCCAACGGTGGCGGTAGTGTCGGTGAGCAGTTCTGTAACACTCAGATATCCGATATTATAGCCGGATGCACAGATCAGCTTCCATACATTGTTTGGCATCTGCACAGATCCGCTTTGTCCCGTAAGCCATGAAGTCGGTTTATCAGGCATTCTTGTCCATGAATTCCTTCCTGAACTGAATGTATAACATTCATTGGAATGGGTATTGAACGTATTATCGGTACTTCCTCCCGTCATGATGATTCCGCCCGTGCCCCATGGATGAGCATCAAAGAATGTTCTTGACTGCCCCGGAAAATTTGCGCCGCGCGTCCAGGTTATTCTCGCCCTGTCGCCCTGGCTTATCACCCCTACATACACGCTGTCGAAGTAGATTGAAGATCCGAAAGAACTTGTTCCGCACATGTAAACAAGAGTATCGCCACTGACTGCAAAGCCGCCAAATGTTCTTCTTGAAGATGAAGGAAAGAAATCTGCGGTCCTCCAGGAGTTTGCATGGGCATTGTACAGATACATTATTCCTGCATTAGGCCCCGCAAAACCTCCGGCAAAATAAATGAGGCTGTCCTGATATGCCACAGCTTTTCCGTCACCGGTTGCAAAGGGGAAGTTTGCCGCCTGAGACCAGGTATTTCCCGGTATGTTGTATTTATACACAATGCCTGATCCGGAGCCCGGAGGATTTACAACACCGCCTATCACATAAAGTGTATCCTTCAGCACAGCCGTTGCTCCTCCGAGAAGCCCGGTAGGATGCGGATTAAGAGTGTCCCAGCTATTGGAGTTAACGCTGTACCTCTGAACTGTCTTTACTATCGCTTCATTCTGATTTCTTCCCGATACAATGAACAGGTAGGCGTTCCCGTCCTTCGAATATGAAGCAGTATTCCCGGCTCTTACGGGAACAGGTATGTTTGCCGCTGAAGACCAAACGGGTGCCGGCGAATGAACATCGAACCCAAGCAAAACCGGAATGATCATGATTGCCGCTGCAGTGAAAATGTTGAGAAAATGTCTCATACTTGAATGGTTAAGTTAATTAATGAAAGTACCTGAGAGGGTTGTATGAGAATTGCTTTGCGGATGATTCCCGGCTTTGAACCGGCTTCGACCCGGCTTTGAACAGATGGAACTGTTTACGACTGGTCAGCCGTGAAGTTGCACTGTCAAACTGCATGCAGAACAATAATTCGCACATATTTCCTCCTTTCAAGGCCTTTTGTCAGAAAAGCCATGATTGTCAGAATCAGGATTGATGAGAACTACATGAATTATGCTGGTCGCACAGCAGCATGTGAATTTCGGTTCAACTCACAATGTAGCCCTCTCCCCGTTTTCGGGGAGAGGCCTGACCGGCGAAGTCGGGGCATGGCGACGGGCCGGGCAAATTCACCGGATCTGAAGATGTGGCGCCGGAAGATCGTTTGTTCACTGCGATCTCAATCGGCATCCGTTATCATTACGGCTCTATTGCCGAAATGAAGTTCGAAGCGTTGTTGTCTGCCATCGCAAAGTCCGTTCCGTCTGCAAACCCGTCGCCGTTTATGTCAGTCGGCAGATATCCGGAATTATAAGATGCCGCATCATTGTCAATCAGACTGAGATCTGTTGCATCAACCGTCTTGTCCTGATTCGCATCCCCCGAATAAAGCGCAAACCTTACGGGGGAGTTATCAATCTGAGCCAGATTATTTCCGTATGCCTGAGATGCGGCCGTGGAGAAACTGCAGCTCGCCGTATTGCCTGAAGTAAGCGCAATTGCAGAAGAGCTCCATGTTTCAATCGTATTTCTGTGCCTCACCGATATGAAATAGTTTCCGGTAATGGCATTGGCAAACTGAATCTCCGCATCACCAGCAGAATCAGATACGGAAACTGCCGAATCAACGACGGCATAAGGAGATGCGGAATTTCTCAGATACACTCTTACCGTATCGGCGATCTGTTCGTTTGTGCCGGAATTGTAAAAGCCCTCAAAGAACACGCTGAGCGTAAGTCCTATAGAAAGGTCGGGGGAATTGAACTCATCTGCGCCGATGTCAGGAGTTGTTGCATTTCTTAGATCGCCGTCATAATCCGTTCCTGATCCGGCAATATATTTTCCGGCATTTCCGGCAGGAGATGCCTGAGTCGAATCTATGTGAAGATCCCCGCCTGAGATGAAATTGGGATTACCCGTAACACTGTTTGAATCAAGTCCCGTTGCTGAAAGCCACGCCGATAGCGTTGCCCTGTCAGCTCCGTTGTAATATGCAAGCACACCGCCTGTTCCTGATGCAAAGAGCAGGTTGTTGTTGCTGTAGCATCCGGCAGGAAGGGGAGTGGTTCCCGCAAGCAAGATCGAGTAGTGCTTTGCGGTTGCTCCGCTGTTTGAGCGTGAATTGAAGAGAATGTTATTGATGTAGTTTCTTGGATTAGAAGTTACAAGACTTCTTAACGCAAAAGTGCTTGTTGAACCGGAAGACGGATTACCTGCAATGTAAATGCTGTTGAAATAGAAATTGTTTACACCTCCGAATTCCAGAATACCCGCAACATTGCATCCGATATTCATTCCGGTTCCAAGTGAAACAAAGTTATTTCTGTAAGTTGTAGTTCCTGTGTTAATCAACAAGCCGGTTATTGTGGCGTTAAGACTTGAAGCTGATATTGAATGAATGAAGTTGTTATCAATGACATTGCCGGTTGATCCTACGTTAAACACAATTCCGCTCAGGTTGTTCGACTGCGTTGTGTTTGTGTTTCTAAGATTGTATATCAGGTTGTTTGAAACCGTGTGAGTGGCGCTTGATGTGTTAAGAAGAATTCCGATTGTTGACGAAATGTATGTTCCCGGCGTGCCGCCTCCGGCTGTGAAGTTCCTGACTGTGTTTCCGGTAATCAGCGAACTGCGGCCGGTGTTCTGAATTCCGATGACAATTGTGGAAGTGGCAGTTGAAGTTGTTTGCATCGAATTTGCAATACCGCCGCCGAAGATGTTGTTCTGGCAGATCCAGTTGTTAGTTGTGGTATTCTTGATTCCAAAAAGGTTAACACCTCCGCTTGATGCCGCCACTCCGTAAAGCCCGCCTGTATTATTTTCTGAAATATTTGTCGTAGTTCCTGCGGCGCAGTGGATGCCTACAACTTCGGTATTGGATGCGGAGCTTGATGTCACAGAAATGCTTTGTACAGTTGACTGGCTTCCTATAGTATTGCCTGTGACATTTGCCGCGCCCAATGAAACATGAATTCCTATGAAAGCCGCGCTTGTGGCGGTGCCGGTAAGTGCCCCGGACATTGTAATCTCCGTGATTGTATTTCCCTGAATACTTGAATTGGTGGTACTTCCTGCTTGCAGGAGTATTGGATGAAACCTTGCCGTATTGCTCCCGGTGATCGTGTACTTGCCTGTGCCGCTCTGAGAGGAATAGCCAATCGTGTTTCCGCTTATGATGAAACCGTTGCCTAATGAAGATTCGATTCTGATAGCCGAATGCTGTGCATCCGGATTAAGGCTGACGGTTGAAGTCTGAAAGAATCTGTTGTCCTTGATTACAATTCCTGTGTTGCCGGAAAGTACTGCCACTCCGCTCTGAACAGGTCCGTAACTGTAATCGTAAATGTTGCAGTTGCGGATCGTGTCACCTTTGTTGTATGCAGATGTAAGCGTGCTCCCAAGAAACGCAACGGGTTTTGTAAGAGGTCCGGAAGTGTGTTTCGAAATATTGCAGTATGAAATGACATTGTTGTTGTTTCCTGT
>CAZTQR010000081.1:3192-7053 GCA_964615795.1 uncultured Ignavibacteriaceae bacterium | reverse complement strand
AGTTCTTGCTGAATCTCCCGAGGGGATAATTGTGAGCGAAGTCCAGTTGTTTTCATTCAATGTACCGCCAGAACTCGGTTCAGTTGTATTTCCGTTGATCTGTATCAGTATATTTGATCCAGTTTGTGCGCCTGAATTGATTTCAGTGAATGCAGATGCGAGATTTGTGTACATTCCGTTTCCTGCATTGGCGCCCGATACTGTGACATTCAGATTCTGGAAAGTAAATATGCTGATATTTCCGCTTACCGGAAATGCCGCTGAAGTCAGCGCCGCAGAGAACGGATATTCGCTGAATGATGCATTGTTGACTCCAACATGCGCTATTGATGCAAGGTCCTGAGCAACTACAAAATAGATGATTGAATCAGACTGCGTCACAGGAGAATTCAACCTGTTGAAGAGTATTGTAAAATTGAATGGTGATGAAGCGTTGTTCGCCTCGGAATATTTCCAGCCGGCAGTGGAATTCGTGTTGTCGTTCAGCTCATTCGGATCCGATTTCTTCTTGTAATAAACCCTTGGCGCTGTTCCGGAAGTTACGTTCACGCCGTTGGCATCCGTTATTGTGACACCGCTAAATGCAACGCTGATATTGTTGCTTGCAGGAGGAATTGCCGTGTACGATATTGACATTGCCGATGTATCAGACTGAGCAAAGTTTCCTGCATCCGCACCTATGTCACTTGGCGAGAATGCGGATCTTAGTTGTCCATCGAAATCCATCGTTACTGAACCTATAGAAGTTCCGTTGCTTTCAACGGGAGTCGGAAGCGCTTTGTTGATATGCAGGTCAACATTAGAGAAATTGCCGGTCGGCAAAACATAATTGGGATTGGCACTAAGGCTGTTCGCATCCTGTCCCGTGCCTGATCTCCAGCTTGCTATTGTTGATCTCTGCCCGCTATAATATCCGGTTATGCCGCCGCTTCCGTTTGCATAAAGAACATTGTAGTTAGATGTGAAACCGGAAAGATTATTGATTCGGATAGCCGCATGAATTCCACCCGATCCGTTATTTGACCTTGCATTGAAAAGTATATTATTGATATAGTTTCTTACATTTGCTCCGCTGGAATATATTCCATAAGTTGAAGCACTGTTTCCGGAAACAGGATTGCCTCCAACGTAAATGCTGTTGAAATACAGATCGTTGTTTCCGCCAACATCATAGATCCCGTAATGAGAGCATGGGTTATTCACACCGTTGCCCGCCGCATCCGTTCCAATACGTATCATGTTATTGCGGAGTTCAGAACTTCCTCCGTTGATCTGTATGCCTGAGATAATTCCTATGTTGGAGTTGATCTTCAGCGAATGTATGAAGTTCTTTTCTACAATGTTTCCGGTGGCATTGCTGATGAAGATGCCCTGGAGATTTGAAGCGCCGCCGTTACCAACAACATCAGAGTTTGAATTAGTGAGTGTGTGTATAATGTTGTTTGAGATCGTCTGGCTTCCGGATGCTGTTACAGAAATTCCCGTAAACGGATTTTGCGGAGTTCCGTAGATTGTTCCGCCGGAAGTGTTGATGTTCCGAATCAGGTTATAAGATATATCCGCGGCTCCGCCCGAGTTGTAAATCCCGGAAGTTACAGTGTTCACATTTGTACTGTTGTTGCTTATGGAGTTTGCAAGACCGCTTCCGATAATGTTGTTCTGACATGACCATGAACCGGTAACAGAAGAAGAGATGCAAATAAAGTTCAGCGACGCTGCATTTGTCCTGTTATAGCTCATACCGTAAATTGAATTGCCGTTTGTTGTGCAATTGCCTGAGCCGGAAAGGCCGATGCCGTAAGCGGATGATGTATTGCCTGACCAGCCGCTGAGATTTATGCTCGATGTAAGAGTTGAATCTCCTATTGTATTGCCGATAACGTTTACATTTCCATCTGTAACCCGGATAGCCGTAAACATTGAGGTGTTCGAGAGATTTGTTCCTGCAACAATGATAGACTTAATGAGATTACCTGATATCTCTGAAACTGTTGCCGTGCCAGCAGAAACATCTATCGGAACAACTGCAGATGCTCCTGTGACTGCAACGTCATAGTTGCCTGTTTCTGAAGAGTCTGAGAATCCAATTATGTTGCCCGATATCACAAATCCGTTTCCGGATGTATTTGCAATGTCCACAGCTTTGTTAACTGCTGAGAACTGGACTATTGTTTTTGCAGATGTCTGATAAAATTTATTGTTCTTTATTAAGAAGTTTGTTGACCCCTGTGAAACTGAAACTCCTGCGCTGTTTCTCTCTGCATTGAAAATGTTATAAATGTTACAGTCACGCACGGTGTCTCCGCTGTTGAACATTGCTTCGCTTGTTGTTGACCCGTAAGATCTGACGGCATAAGTTGGAAGCGTTCCTCCTGCGCCGGATATGTTGCAGTGAGAAATAACGTTATTGTCATTTCCGGTTACCGAGCCCTGTCCTATGAAAACAACCGAAGGCTCGTAGAACAGTCCTGCCAGCCCTGATCCTAGAAGCGTACATCTTGTAATAGTATTGTTTGATGCATCATTTATCAGGCAGAGTGTCATTCCCTGATAGAAGATCACTGCACTGTTGTTCGAAAATGTGAGAGAGTTTCCGCCTGAATTCAGTCCGTCAATGAGCACATTGTCGGCTCCGTTAATATATATCAGCGGTGTATTGTACGATGTGGTTCCGGTGACGGTTCTTGCACCTGATGGGATGACAGTAAGCGAGTTCCATGAGTTTGCATTCAGTAAAGCTCCCGCAGGAGGCTCGCTTGTATTCCCTTTGATCGTAACCGTGATGTTTGCACCGCTTTGCACATTGCTGTTTATTGCGGAGAATGCATCTGCAAGCGTTTCGTATTCACCGTTGCGCGCGACCGCTCCTGATACGACAACATTGCCTGTGTCCGCAGAACCGTGAAACACATATACCTTTGGACTGTAACCTGCCGCCATTACATCCGAGAATCCGTCACCGTTTACATCTCCTGCCGAACCTACATTGAAACCTAAAACAGTCACTGACCCGTCACCTGTGTAATTCCACACACTGCCGGCTGACAATCCGTAGGATGATCCTTTGTAAACGAACACCTTACTGCTGTCTGAATATCCTACCACAACATCTCCGAACCCGTCACCGTTGTAATCTCCTGCTGTTGCCGCGCTTCTGCCAAAAGAATTTGAGGTGCCTGTTGCCGTCCAGCTTGCAGTTGGCAAAAGTCCTGAAGCTGATCCGTGAAAGACATGTGCTTTGCCGGGATTTGTCGAATTCGGTTCTCCGATTATCACATCATCGTAGCTGTCACCGTTCACATCGCCGGCCTTGTAAACTATGAATCCGAAGCTTCCGCCCGCTGCCGAACCTGTCTTTGTCCAGTTTGGAGAAGCGGGAAGTCCGGAAGCGCTTCCGTAGTAAGCATATACTGCGCCTGTTGATGAAGAATAATTGGGAGCTCCGATTATTACATCATCATATCCGTCGTTGTTGATATCACCTGCTGTGCAGACGCTGTTTCCGAAATTCTGAAACGGATTGGCACCGCGCACTTCCCAGTCGGCGGTTGTGTCAGGTCCTGAAGCCGAACCGTAGTACATGTAAACAACTCCGGTCTCAGAGCCGAACGAACCGTAAGCCGAGCTGACAAGTATGTCATCATATCCGTCATTGTTTACATCACCCGCACCGTAAACACATCTTCCGAGATCAGAGATGCCATTTCCTGTGACTGTCCACGAGGCAATTGTATCCGGACCCGAAGCTGAACCAAGGAACAGCAGGGCTCTTCCTCTTGAAACACCGCTGACTTTGTAGCCCGGGTTTCCAATAAGAAAATCATCATAGCCGTCGCCGTTCACATCGCCTGCGGGAGCTAC
>CAZTQR010000081.1:0-3092 GCA_964615795.1 uncultured Ignavibacteriaceae bacterium | reverse complement strand
TGAATTGCCCGATGCATTTTTCCTGTTTGAAGAATTTTCTGCAAAGTATGCCTGAAGCTCTTTTCCTTCAGCATCCCAGACTTTCAGTGATGAATAATTCATCTTTGTATTTCCTGATCCATCCGTAAATGTAACTGCATCATTGCTCACACTGAAATTCAGTTCCGTGCTTACATCAAGCATCAGCGTCAGGTCTTTGTTGCCTTCGGGCTTATTCTTAACTATGAAATCCTGCCTCATTCCCTTTTCAGTGTTTGAGTATTCTATCCTGAGGTCTTCGCTTTCCGCCACTGCTCTGTTTCCCGCGGCGCTTATAGCGAAAGTCCTTTTACTGTTCAGCGATGCTTCAGAATCTCCGGGATCATCAATTCCTTTGGAAACATTCTCTGCGCTAATCGTTATGCTCCAGTCATTCTTTTCCTTGTTCAGTTCACTTTGCTTCTTTGCATATGCATTTTTCGATTCAATACCGGAAGCAGTAAACCGGTCATTATCATAAACGAACTGTAAATTATTCGCCCTGTTCGCTGAATGAAACCGGCCGGATTCGCCGCAATAACGGATTGAATAATCATCTTTGGAATCATTCAGGATCGTTTGATTAACGTCACCGGCAATCTTGAGGGCATTTGCCGGTGTACCGGAATATTCCGCATGTAACGTGCTTTGTCCTATATTGATCAGCAGTTCTTTTTCCTGCAACAGCAGGAACTTCCTGCCCGGGATCATTCCCATACCTATGAGCAATATTGTAAGCGCCGGGAGTATGCAATTGAATGCACCGTATGATGCAAGTCTTTTTTGAAGTGCAGACTTCCGGGATTTCGGAGCCGCTCCGTCTTTCTTTGCCGAGAGTCCTTTTACAGGCCTTCCTGAGGCCGCACTTTTTAACAGTTTTGCATTTGTGATCGCGTTCTTCATTTTTCTTCCTTTCATTGGGATGATTATATATTAATTGAAGGCAAATTAAGCCGGGCTGAATGTATTGGCAAAGAAAAATTTTGCCGGAAATGACGGAATGAAAAAATCACAGATGCATAAATCCTTTAAAAACTGCATTAGAACGCAATTTTACATATCTTTAAAGTAACTATGCACGCATTTTTCAACCGGTTTTAAGCAGTTCAAAGCAAATGAAAGATTCAAAACTGATTGTGCTTTTGAGAAGCTTCAGTCCTGCTGAGTTAAGGGATTTTGAGAAGTTTGTCTCCTCACCGTACTTCAGCAAAGGCAGAGACCTAGTTCCGTTCTTCAGGATCCTTAAGAAATTTCATCCTGGCTTTGAGGATGATGCGCTCACCGCTGAATATGTTTTCGGAAAGCTCTTTCCGGGCAAGGAGTATGACAGGGTGAAGTCAGCCAACATCATCAAGACACTGTCATCGCAGTTGTTCATGGCATCCAAGGACTATCTGATTCAGCTTGGCCTTCAGGAAGACGAGAACAGGAAACAGTTCTATCTGCTCAATGAACTGAGAAAAAGGAAGCTTTACTCCGAGTTTGAAAAAGACTACAGAAACATTGGCCGAAAGCCGGACGATCCAATCAAGGGAACCGTAAGGGATTTCGTTGACAGGTATTTCACTGAACTTCTTGCAAGGGACTACTCACTTGACAATGACGACTTCAAAAATTCATACGAGGCAAATCTAAAATCGGCCGAGTACTCTCTTCTTGCAGGCCTCATAAATACATTCAAGCATCAGGATGAGAAGAACATTGCAAGAGCATACAACCTTCCGGTGAGAGACAATCTGCTTGATGCAATGCTGGACAATCTTGATGCAAAAGGGCTTGTTGCAAGGCTCAGGGAAATGTCGCATACGATGCACGATTACCTTGAGATATACTTCCTCATATATGAAATGAACAAGGTACCCTACGACACTGCCATCTTCTACAAAGTAAGAAAACTCCTGCAGGAAAGGCGGGAGCTGTTCGGACAAACCGAGAATTATACTCTTTGGAACACACTGCTCTCTTTCTGCAATTTTGCAGGTCTCCCGAACGAAGAGCAATTCTACATATTCAATCATATACTTGAAAACGGCATCTACCGGAAATCAGACACCGAAGATTTTCACATTGTTCTTTTCAGGAACATAGTGCTTGTAGCGTCTGCAATGAACAAGATTGAATGGCTTGAGAAATTTCTTGACAGATACTCCGGAGAGATCCATGCTGATCACAGGACCGGCATGAGACTGTATTCTTATGCGGTGCTGAATTTCTCAAAAGGAGATTACGCTTCCGCGCTTGAGCACATACAGGAGATCCGGTTTGAACTTTTTCTTTACAAGCCGGACATGCGCGTGCTTCAGCTTAAGATATTTTACAAGCTGGGATATCACGATCAGTTGTTTTCAATGATAGACAGCACGCTTCACTACCTGCGAAATACAAAAGAGATCCGTGATGATTTCAAGGAAAGCGTAAGAAATCTCATAAAGTACATTAGGGAGTTCATGAAAATGAAAGAAGGAAACCCAAGCCGGAAAGATATCGAGTTACTGAAGAAGAAGATCAGGGACGAAAAATTTCTAGGACAAAGAAAATGGCTTTTGGATGAAGCGGACTTGTTGTAGGTCAAATAAAATTTGCAGGAGCGGATCCCTTCAGCTTTGTTACTTCTGTCATATTTCATGACAGCAGTGAATCTCTGCTTTCATGATGTCATACAAATAGATATGATACAATTATTCACTTTACCACAACACACTTCCTCACCGCGACAAATTCTTTCTCATTGCCGCTTACCGAAAGCCGGTAGAAGTACGCGCCGCTTGCAAGTCCATCCGCGGTAAACTGCGCCTTGTGAAATCCGGCAGTCTTCATCTCATTCACAAGTGTCTTCACTTCCTTTCCGAGTATGTCATACACTTTGAGCGTAACGAATCCGCTGTTGGGAAGATCGTAGCTAATTGTTGTGACGGGGTTGAAGGGGTTGGGGAAGTTCTGCGACAGACTGAAGTTACGGGGTGTTGCGTTCACTAAATGTCTTTCCTTTTCATTCTTGGCGTTAAGACTTTTCAGCAACGCATTGATCTTAGATTGCTTTAGGTCAATTTCTTCGAAGGTGTTTCCGGCAATCA
>CAZTQR010000080.1:0-13816 GCA_964615795.1 uncultured Ignavibacteriaceae bacterium | reverse complement strand
AACATTACCTTCTCCCAAAGTGAAAGAATACTTTTTCTATACGATCAAAGTTGTCTCAGGGGCAGGCTACGGATTCTTCAGATTCAGAGACATGAAGATATACAAGAAGTGATGCTGATCTTCTCAAAGTATGGAAGTGTGAGATTGTTTCGAAACTACTTCCCTGAAAGGGCTTCTGCATTTGACGAATTTGATTCCGGCAATTAATGATCAGAAGAAGCCCATATTCTTTTAAGACCTTTCTTTGCAGGAAAAATTTTCTATCTTTCCCCTGTTCATAACATACTTCACATAATGCATCTAAATCACATATTTTTCAGAAACTAAATTGAGAATGATGCAAAAGCTATTTTCAATCAATACCCATGTGAAGAGCTTGCTTAACATATTGCTCCTGATAGGGGGGATTTGTTTATCTCATATTTTGAGCGGCTGTTCCGGATCCGAGGAAGAGGAAGTGCTCACTAAGAGGCAAACAGATTCCATAATGACCTATTCGGTCCTTCAGGAGTCTTTCGGTTACTATAAGAAAGCTCTTGCACAAAATGAAACCGGCGATCCGCGCACTGCCGCCGAGTTTTTCGAAAAGTCCCTGAAGAAACTTAATAACGTCAACCTATCCGTCCTTAACGACCCGCTGTGTTACAACTGGAAAAAGGATTATGAGGAACTTGCGCGAGGCATAGTACAGGACTACCTCATTACACAGAGCGAGATAGACAATTCGAGCCTCGTATTTGATTATGCTTCAAAACTCTCGATCAGCTACGAGAAGATTGAGCATAAGTCATTCGAGTCCGAACCGCTTCCCGAAGGGAAAGATGTGCCTCTTGTCAGAAATTCCGTGGTTGACGAATATATTGAGTTTTTCTCGAATACAGACAGGGGCAGGAGTTTCATTGACAAGTGCCTGTACAGAGGAGGGAAATATTTCCCTCTTATGCGCTCAATACTCCGGGAGAATGATGCACCTGAAGAACTGATTTATCTTTCCGTTCAGGAGTCGGGCCTTTCACCCACTATCGTATCAAGAGCGGGGGCAGTCGGCCTTTGGCAATTCATGCCTGCAACCGGAAAATCTTACGGTCTCTATCAGGACGATTACAGGGATGACCGGAGGGATTTTGAGAAGGCAACCGATGCTGCGGCAAGGCATCTGAAGGACCTTTACAGAACATTTGATGACTGGTACCTGGCATTTGCAGCTTACAATGCGGGACCGGGTCGCGTGCGAAAGGCGATCAGCCGAAGCGGATCAAACGACTTCTGGGTTGCAAGGTCATTTCTTCCCGGTGAGACAAAAAACTATGTTCCTTCAATAATCGCTCTGTCGTTTGTGCTGAGGGACCCCGTTGCATATGGCTTCAATGAAGTTGAGCTTGCAGAGCCTATCAAGTTTGACAGAGTGGAAGTGCTGGCCAGTATGGATCTTCAGAAGGTTGCTGAACTGTGCGGAACCGATATTGAAACGATCCGTGACCTTAATCCCGAACTTACTAATGACCGTGTACCGATGTATGATGTACCGTATCATTTGAGAATTCCTCACAATACTTTCAATACATTTGCATCAAACTACGCTTCGGCAAGCGACATTCAAAAAGGTTCGGCGGAACCGCAGTTCCTTGGCCAAGAGGAATTTGGAAGCACCGGTATTGCAGGAACAGAATTTAAGGTCAGCGGCTATTCGGTTGATGACAAAAGCACAATCGGCACAACCAAAGACAAGGTCAAAGTCAGCCATGACCTCCTGACAAGCCAGAACCTCCTGTGGCTTTCCAGCTACTATGATGTGCGGCCTGTTGAGATAAGATTGTGGAATAATATCAATTACGGCACTGAACTACATTCACAAAAGAAAGTGGACATTTATTTGTCACCTTCAAGGTATGAGAGAATGTTTGGACTTAAGAAATCAGAATCCGTTGAACTTGCAGATACGAAACAGGAAGGAAATTCTTCAGATGTGGAAACGAATGTTGATCTGAATGTAACGGAAAGTCCGAATGTTCAGCAGGAATACCAGCCTGAACCTCCGGCGGAGATCGGGGAATACATTTCTTCAAATGAGCCGATGGAAGGCTCCGAAAACTCCGGCGAGCAGACTTCTGATGATCAGAACATTTCAACAAATTCAGAGAACGTAACTCAGGGGATTGAGGAAGTTAGTTCTGATCAGGTTAATGTTCAGCAAGAAGGCAGTTCAGATACGGAAAGCAAGCAGTCGTCTGAGGTGGAAGTCAGCACTGAAGAAAATACAGCTTCACCGGAAGAACTTTCAAATGCCGGTAGCTTTTCTACCCACACGGTAAAGGAAGGCGAGAACCTAAGCGGGATTGCAAGGGAAAACAATGTTTCGGTCACCGACCTGATGAGCTGGAACCAGCTTGAAAGCGACAAAATACTTGTAGGCCAGAAGCTCAAGATCAGGGAACAGCCGGAATATCACACAGTATCAGAAGGAGAGAATCTGACAATGATCGCCGGGAAGTATGGAATTGATGTAAACAGTCTGAAAGAATTGAACGGCTTAAGCAGTGACATCATTGTTCCGGGTCAGAAACTTGCGCTGACAGGCGAAGCCAAAACGGTGAAGAAGACTTCTGCATCAAGCAAGAAAGTTCATACTGTCAAGAAAGGCGATACCCTGGCAAAGATCGCAGACATGTATGGAGTAACTCAGGACGAATTAAGGAAGTGGAACGGAATCAAAGGAGAGAAGATTATGACAGGGCAGGTTTTGAAAGTGAGCGGAGACTCGGGCAATACAAAGGTAAGGAAGAGAAAGTGATTCACAGCACTTCATGCACTGGCTTCCCTATTGCAATACAGGCGTGAAGAAGTTATTTTTGCATACTTAATATTTGCTGGCATAGCTCAGCTGGTAGAGCAGCTGATTTGTAATCAGCAGGCCGGGGGTTCAAATCCCTCTGCCAGCTCAGAACTCAAAGCCGAAGTTGATCACGACTTCGGCTTCTTCATTTCTCTCATGCTGATTTATAATCAGTCCCGACAGGGTCGGGAGGGGTTCAAATCCCTCTGCCAGCTCAGAACTCAAAGCCGAAGTTGATCACGACTTCGGCTTCTTCATTTCTCTCATGCTGATTTATAATCAGTCCCGACAGGGTCGGGAGGGGTTCAAATCCCTCTGCCAGCACTTTCAAGACCGGAGTCGGGATTTCTCGGCCCGGTTCTTTTTGTTACGGCTTGTGGCCAGAGTGACAATGCGCAGTGGCATTATTGATCGGTCAGATTGGAGAGAGCTCCCGGATTATATAATCCGGGAGCACGTTGTTTTCAAAGTACAATTCACTTCAAATACAGTTTCAAAAAAATTGACATCTGTCACTTTCTTTCTAATATGAATCAGAACTTCATTCACAAGAAAGAGAAAATTGTCAGCAAGGAAACAGGTCTTATTCGCGGACAGATCGAAGCTGATCATTTTCCATGACAAAAGTCGCTAACGCAATATTGCTTCCACAGTTCGGCATAACGAACGTAATAGTCGGTTCGCTCCTGCTGCATGTTTGTGTTGTCGCTGAATTTTTGTAAGGAATGTTAATTTCAGTATGCATAATATAACGAAGAAAGAGAAATATGCGGAGTTGCAGTAGAGGCTTCCCTGCATAATTCGGGAAAAAACTTCATAATGGCCACCTCCAAACCCAAAGAACTTGCGAACTACAGAGTAGTCAGAATTCTGCGCAGGCTGACAAATAGTGAGCTTGCGGAATTCGAAACTTTTCTGTGTTCCCCGTTTTTCAATCAAAACACTTACCTGACCTCATTGTTCAGGGAATTGAAAAAGTTCTATCCAGCATTTGATGGCCCGGCATTCACTTCTCAGAACATTTACAAGTCAGTGAACAAAGGTAAGCGTTATGACCACTCCCGGTTCCGGAAGGATATGCTGAGTCTCTTTGGGCTTGCTGAGAAATATCTTTCAGTGACCGGTATGCTTACAAACGAATTTGATTCAAAATTTTACCTGCTTTCAAGATACAATCAGAAATCCATACCTGATCTTGGAAGAAAGATCATATGGAAGATCGAACAGGAACTCACTTCAAAGGGTCATAATGAGATAGAGTCATATCAATATTCCAGCAGGCTAAGAATGCTTGAGTATGATAACCATATGTTGATCGGCAATATTTCAGATGCCCTTGTTTCCGAGAAAAGATCTCTTAACGAATTTATCAAATTCTTCATTCTCAAATCTGTAAACCTGATCAACCAGATTCAGTTTGGAGAGAAAGCTTACAACATTAGGAGCAATATGAAGCTCACGGATGCGTTCTTGTCAAGAATTGATCTGGAGAAGTTTCTCAACGACATATACAGGGAGGATCTGATAGATGAAAATATGAATGGCATTCTCTTCAGGCTTGTTTACCTTGATCTAATGCTGAATTCCCCGGATGCTGAGAATTCACATTACAGAGAAATGAAGGAGATGATATACAGCAATGAGCTGAAAATCGAGGAAAAGGTCAAAGCACATTACATCAACAGGCTTATTCACTACTGCAGCAATCAGAGACTTAAGGGTAGCAGGCGATTTGACCGTGAGATGTTTGACCATTTCAAGTTTCTTCATGAGAATGACATGTTCTTTGTCGGGCGCCGCAATCTGGCTCTGACTATGGATTTCAGGACTGCAATAATGTCTGCTGCATACAACAACGAAATCGAATGGGCCGAGAAATTCATATCAGATCTTTCAAAAGATCTGAAGAAGGAACTCAGTATTGATGCATGCAATTACGGACTTGCGATTCTGAGGTTCTATCAAGGCAGATTTGATGAGTCACTTAAACTTTTGAGTACTGTTGAAGAACCTTCTATGCTTCTGAAGATTGACACATATTTGCTGAAGTCTCAGATATTCTATGAGCTTAAATACTTTGACTCTTCCCTCTCAACAGCGGACACATTCAGGCATCACCTTGATTCAAGCGACGATTATTCAGATGAACTGAAGGAAATCTGTCACCTCTTTATAAGAATTCTCCGAAGACTGATCACTGCAAGAAGAAAACCCGACGCAAAAAAGCTTGAAAGCTTAAAGGAATTTATCGAGACAAACAACCGGGCCGCAAAGATTTCCTGGTTCAGAGATAAAGCCGAAGAACTAAGCAAAGCTCTTCCGGTCAAGGATTGAGATTTCTTTGCTGTTGCAACTCTTCCCATATATTTCTCATTGATTTGAATTGGTTCCGGTTTTGAAACCCCCGCTTACTTTACAGGCCTCTGTTTCCCTAAAGTTCATTGACATTCCCTGACATTCAAAGTATATTGAATGCTCAATTTTTTAACCTTTTCATCACATACTAAGGAGTTTTTCCGCTAAAATCGGAGTGCAAATTTGAAGAAAAATCTTACCCGTATTATCATTACGGTAGTGCTCATTCTCATGTCATTGTATTTCCTTTATCCGACATACAAGGATTACAATTTCGCAAAACAGCTTAAGAGCCTTACCGGACAGGACAGTGTTGACTTTCTTGACAAGAACGGTCCCGAAATTACAAAAGCCCGTGACAACAGGCTAAAGCTTGGGCTTGACCTTCAGGGCGGCATGTACGTTGTATTGGATGTAGACATAGTAAAACTCCTTGAGGATCTCGCCGTCAGAAAGGATGATCAGCTGACTGCGGTTCTCGCTGAGGTGAAAGAAGCCACAAAGACAGAAGACGAGCTGATATTTGAAGTCTTCAAGCAGAAGCTTTCAGCCAGGGGTCTTACTCTCAAGAACTTCTACGGAGAAACCCGTGACACTGAGAGCGATATTGAATCGAAGCTTACGACAGAGATTGACAAATCCCTTGACAGAGCCGTTGAGATAGTTCGAAACAGGATTGACCAATACGGTGTGGCCGAGCCGCAGATCCAGAAGATCGGAAACAGCAGGATAATTGTTGAACTTCCGGGTGTAAGCAATCCGCAGGAAGTGAGAAAACTCCTTGAAGGCACAGCCCTTCTTGAGTTCAAACTTGTTTATGACCCTCAGGCGACCGTTAGAGCCATGGAGGCAATAAATAAGGTACTTGTAGGAGACACTACATCCCTGAAAGATTCAGTTAGTTCCGGTACGCAGTCAGATACTCTGAAGAAAGTTCTGCAAAGCTCAGACCTGAAAGACACAGCCGATCTGAAAACAGCAGGACAGAAGGACAATACAAAGAGCGGAACAACAGGCACAAAAGACACTTCATCGAAAACAACTAAAGCAGGTGACAACGTAAAGAAACAGGACACTGCCAGGAAAGACAATAACGATAAGAAGCAAACAACCGATACATCAACAAAACCGGGCGACACTACTTCGTCGGTTGACACTTCAGTTTCAGAAAGCGACACAGCAACCGAAACCGATACTTCGTCTGCTCAGATGTCTGAAGAGGAGTTCAAAGCCAAGTTTCCGTTCTTTGCGCTGGTTGGACTCAATCAGGAAAGCGGTACCGCAGACGGTTATGTAAAGGATTCCGACAGGGACAAGGTTGAAAGGATCCTGAACAGAGAAGACGTGAAGGCAGCTCTCCCGACCGATCTTCAGTTTGCATGGTCAAACAAGTCATTTGATGCACAGGGCGAGAAGATCCACATTCTTTATGCCGTCAAGAAAGATCCTGAACTTACCGGCAAAGTCATAGTAAATGCAATGGCTAACATTGACCCGACCAGCAACACTCCGATAGTAACTATGGAGATGGATGCGGACGGTTCATCCGACTGGTCGAGAATTACAGGGTCTAACATCAACAAGAGAATAGCAATAGTTCTTGATAACGTTGTTTATTCCGCGCCTGTTGTAAGAAGCAAGATCACCGGCGGAAATTCACAGATCGAAGGAATGGCGAACGTTCAGGAAGCCAAACTGCTTGAGATTGTTCTCAAAGCCGGCGCGCTTCCCGCACCTGTAAAGATCATCGAAGAAAGGTCGATCGGACCATCGCTTGGGGAAGACTCAATCCGCTCGGGCATTCTTTCATCTATTGCGGCCCTCATACTCGTAGCCTTGTTCATGGTTTTCTATTACAGGTTCGGAGGCGGAGTTGCAGACGTTGCAGTGATCATCAATACAATTATTATTCTCGGTATCATGGCATCTCTTAAGGCCACGCTTACATTGCCGGGAATTGCCGGATTGATTCTGTCGATCGGAATGTCCGTTGACACAAACGTTCTGATCTTTGAACGTATTCGCGAAGAACTTGATTCGGGGAAACCCCTGAGAACCTCCGTTGATCTTGGATACAAGAAGGCGTTTTCAGCGATCATTGACTCGCATCTGACGAGCATAATCACAGGAATAATCCTGTACCAGTTCGGAAGCGGCCCGATACAAGGCTTTGCCCTGACACTCATTTTCGGACTTGTGGCAAACCTGTTCACCGCTATTGTAATTACACACGTCATTTTCGACATCATGATCGAAAAGGGCAAGCACATAAGTTTCGGATAATTTAATCGGACAACACTCAAGAAGAATGAGAATATTTCACAACGCAAATTATGATTTCATGGGCAAAAGAAAGAAGATGTATCTTCTTTCAACTGCCGTGATCATCATTGGATTCATAATATTGCTTTCTTTTAAGTCCATACCTTTGGGTATTGATTTTATCGGTGGTACGGAATTGCAGATACAGTTTCAAAATGATGTTAACGTCGGAGAGCTAAGATCTATCATGGATGAAGCCGGATTCCCCGGGATGGAGATCAAGACAATGGGTGACAACAAGAACATTTTGTTGAGAACTCCCATGCAAGGCGAAGGTACGGTAGTTTCAGATCAGATTCAGTCGGCTATCAGTGCAAAGATAACTGACAATAGATTTCAGGTCCTCAGACTTGACAAAGTCGGGCCCAAGATCGGTGCTGAACTTAGGACCAATGCTCTTTTTGCAATCATATTCTCGCTCATAGCAATTCTCATTTATCTTGCATTCAGGTTTCAGTTTGTGTTTGCAGTTGGTGCGGTTATTGCACTCTTCCATGATGTTCTTATCACAATTGCGGCCATAGCAATAGCAGACTGGATCTTTCCCGATCTGCGGCTTGAATTCAATCAGTCAATGCTGGCGGCATTCCTGACGCTTATTGGTTTCTCCACAAACGATACTGTAATTGTATTTGACAGGATTCGGGAAAACATAAAGCTGTTCAAGAATGAAGATATTGAACAGGTCATGAATAAGAGTATCAATGCAACACTGAGCAGAACAGTAATAACTTCCGGCCTTGTTTTCCTTACCGTGTTCGTTCTCTTTCTGTTCGGCGGCGAAGTAAACAGGAGCTTCGCATTTACTTTCGCAGTTGGAATTATCACCGGAACCTATTCCTCGATCTTCATTGCAAGCGCAATTGTGGTGGAATGGAAGGAAAGAGAAATGGCTAAATCAATCAGCAAGAAAACAGCAAGAGTGGGAAAGATAACCGCTCCTAAGGTCAAAAAGGCAAATGCCTGATACAGGCAACATTGTAAAATAATGGGAACAAGGAAGACAGCAAGTTATGCATTGGAGCCCGGTCAGCTGGGGCTGGGCGATTCAGGGAG
Organism: uncultured Ignavibacteriaceae bacterium; assembly: GCA_964615795.1. Lineage (GTDB taxonomy): Bacteria > Bacteroidota > Ignavibacteria > Tepidaquicellales > Tepidaquicellaceae > JADJAH01. The sequence continues at coordinate 5,250 of CAZTQR010000080.1, read as the reverse complement.
TCTGTCAGAACTCGTCAGGCAGGGCATCGAGGACGGAGTGAGTGACTTTGAGTTTGACTTCTCAGGATTGAGCTCTCTTAACAGCGCAGGCATAGGTATTCTTATAGGATGCCGTAAAGCTATTTTGGCTAAGGACGGCGTGTTACGGCTTTCCAACGTCAACGACAAGATAAAGGAAATTTTCAGGCTCACAAAGATTGACGGCCTGTTTGAAATTAACTGACATCAACGCGCTGCAAGGTTTTCCTGCCCGGTCAGGTAATTGATCAATGAACATGGAAGCAGATTTGTTTGATTCAAACGATTTGGAATTAACCGGTTTTTCTTCATTTCATCAAAGATGGAATGAAGTTTTTTTTTGCATATCAAATAACAGACCGATATGATCACTGTTCTGGTTGGACTGCAGTGGGGCGATGAAGGCAAGGGCCGCATGGTGGACTATCTTGCAGGCAATATTGACATTGTCGCAAGATACCAGGGCGGCAATAATGCCGGCCATACTGTTGTGAATGAATACGGTACCCATAAACTGCATCTGATCCCGTCCGGCATCTTCTACCCCGATGTGATAAATGTTCTCGGGCCGGGCATGGTCATTGACATTGAAGCGCTGGCTGTGGAGCTGAGTGAACTTCACAATGCCGGCATAGATACCGGAAATGTGAGAGTTTCCGACAGGGCAACCATCACATTCCCCTTTCACCGGCTTGAAGATACTCTTGAAGAGGAAAGGCTTGCCGGTGCCGCATACGGATCAACCAGAAGAGGAATTGCGTATGCATACGGCGAGCGCTACATGAAAAAGAGCATTATGGTCGGAGATCTTCTGTATCCTGATCTTATGAAGCAAAGAGTCAAGTCGCTTGTGGAATGGAAGAACCTCCTCCTGAGCAGGGTGTACGGCTCTGAGAAGACCGTTGATTTTGATGAGACCATGAACTGGTTAATGGAATTCGGAAGTAGAATAATTCCGATGATCTGCGACACAACAGCGCTCATGGAGTCAGCAGCTTCAGCAGGAAAGGACATACTCTTCGAGGCTCAGCTCGGATCCTTGCGCGATGTTTACTTCGGGATTTATCCTTTCACAACATCATCAAACACGTTGGCATCATTCGCTCATATAGGCGGTGGCCTTTTCAACAAGAGGATTGACAGAGTAATTGGTGTTATGAAATCATTTTCAACCTGCGTTGGAGCCGGACCGTTTGTAACGGAAATGCCGGAGTCAGAAGCAGGCCGAATGCGGGAGGTGGCTTTTGAGTACGGCGCTTCAACCGGCCGCCCAAGAAGGATCGGACATTTTGATGCCGTTGCCACTCGTTACGGAGCGAGAATACAGGGAACAGATGAAATAGCCATGACAAAACTCGACAGCCTCTCGGGGATGAAAGAGCTGTTCATCTGTAATGAATATGAGATCGAAGGCAAGTCATATTCTGACTTCCCTATTCCGGCAGTTCTTCAGAATGCTTCTCCAAGATATATTGAAATGAAAGGCTGGGATGATGACATTTCTAAGGTCAGGGATTTCGATAAACTTCCTGACAATGCACGAAAATATGTTTTGAAGATCGAAGAGCTTGTCGGATATCCTGTAAAGTATGTTTCTGTCGGCCCTGAACGTGAGAGCCTCATAGTCAGGTAGAATCGCCCGGTGATTCTCCTTTTGGCCTTACCTCAACCTGCTTCTCAAGATCACCTGCAGGTAATTCCGGCACGGCAGGTTTTGTGACCTGTTCATCTGTGGTCTTTTCTCTCTTTCTGTTTCCGTTATCACTCTTATCAACAAGTGCGTCAAATGATATTCTTCCCGCACCCGATACCAGAGTTGCCAATGCACATGCCAGAAAAACGAAGTTATGGCTGAACGGAAGTTCATAATGCCATGGTCCCTCAACGGCAATGAAACTGATGCACATTCCTGCGATTGCTATGCTTGTGAGGGGTGTGAATAATCCGATCATGTAAAGTCCGCCGAAAACAAGTTCCATGAATGGCAGTACGAATGCAAGTATGAATGCAGCGTTGTCGTTCATCTTTCCCATAGCCTGAACACTCTCAATGAAGTCCTGCAGATTGAGGATCTTCTTTGCGCCCGCCAGAAGAAACAGCAGTCCAAGTGAGAGCCTGATGAACAGGAGCCCGGCATTAGCGCTGTTTCCTGCTTTGAATAAGAATGTCATTTGAAGCAATTGAGTTAATGCAAATTAGCTAAGAGCATTAATAATTTCCACTATAAGTTCAAACCTGAGGCTAATTACAGTAAATTGAAGTTTGCCCTGCTTATAGATAACTTGATGCCCATGAAAACCAAAGACCCTTTCAAAGCCAGATCTATCCGGAAAATGCCGATGGTAAAATGGTTCGATCCGGCTCAGCTGATCAGTACCGGCATAAAGGTTGTGATGTCCACATTTGTCGGAGAGCAGTCCGACAGGCGGATAATTCAGGCTCTTTCCACGATCAAGGAAGACTATTTTGATCTGACAAGGCATCACAGAGACACCGGATCCGGCCCTGTGAGTGAAGGTATGCCCGAGCGTGAAGATATCTGGATCGATTATATAAGTGATACCGGAGACGGTTGGAATTCCACTTACGCTGTTTCCTATTATGCTTGTGCTGATGCACTTGAGCTAAAGTACACAGATGGCGCTTCAAAGAAATTTGAAACAAAGAGGGGTAATGCATTGGTTTTTGGAGGTGATGAAGTTTACCCGACTCCAAGCAAGGACAACTACTACAAAAGGCTCGTAGTGCCTTATGAGAATGCATTCGGCAATGCCGATCCCGAAGAGAAGCCGCTCGTATTTGCAATACCCGGTAATCACGACTGGTACGACGGACTCACAGCGTTTACAAAGCTCTTCTGCTCAGATCTGAATCCGCGTTTTGCAGCCTGGCATTCACGTCAGAGAAGAAGCTACTTTGCAATTAGACTGCCAGGAAACTGGTGGATGCTCGGTTCTGACGGGCAGCTCCAGTCTGACATAGATACACCACAGCTTGAGTACTTCAGAATGATATGCAATGAGCATATGAAAGTGAACGACAAAGTGATAATGTGCATCTCACAGCCCAACTGGATCTATGCGCATAAGTACAAGAAGTTCGGAGCTCTTTATGATGAAAGCGACCTGGTGTATCTTCAGAACGAAATCCTCGCAAGGAAGAACGTGGAGATCAAGGTCTTCCTGTCCGGTGATTATCACCATTACAGAAGGCATGAAGAAGTGAGGCAGGACAATGCCACACCGGTTCAGAAGATCACTGCCGGAGGTGGAGGCGCCTTTCTGCATTCGACACATGACATTGATGTCTCTCTCATAACCGAAGACTACGGATTCAGAAAGAAGTCAGGCAGAAAATTTTCGCTTAAGAAGTCATATCCTGAAACGGATGTCTCAAAGAAGCTTACATTCAGAAATCTCCTTTTCCCTTTGATAAATCCCGGGTTCGGAATTCTGACTGCAGTTATCTATCTTTTTACGGCATGGCTGGTCAGTTCCTCAATTGACTTCAGAGTACCTGAATCGTTCGTTGATGCCTACTTGTTCACGGCTGAGGCATTCTTTTTGAATCCATTGGCCGGAGTCTGGCTATTGTTGCTGGCAGGCGGGTTCATATTCTTCACTGATACACATTCCGCTGTTTACAAATGGGTTGGAGGAGGATTACATGTACTTGCACACATAAATGCCGTCTTCTACATAAGCTGGTTTGCATTCTACACAGGCGCTATTCTGTTCCCGGCAAAAGGTTATCTTATGTTCCTCTTCATCATGCTTACTGTGTTTGCGGGCGGATGGCTTGTGGGATCTATGATATTTGGACTTTACCTTTTCATCTCTCAATACTTTTTCGGCAGGCACAATGAAGAGTCGTTTTCGGCGGCAAGGATACAGGACTACAAGAATTTCCTTCGTCTTCACATCACTAAAGACGGAACTCTGACGATCTTTCCCGTTAAAGTAGAAAAGGTTCCAAGAAAGTGGCGGGAAAGGAGTGATGCGGAATCACAAAAGATCAATTCCACGATAGTGCCTGTTGACGGATCGGGAGCTGAACTGATAGAAGAGCCTTTGGTGCTGAAGTACTGATATGCCCGGTGCATCGGGAGTAGTTATCTCATTCCATGCTGTCATATCTGACAAGCTGCCATTTCATGTCCTGATTACTGAATGACAATTCACAAAGCAGGTCGCTTTCTTTGCAGGTCACCACATAGTGGAACTCATGCCCTTCCCTTATCGGGATCTTCCAGCTTTGCAGCATCTCGGTCACTTTGTACACTCCGCCCCGCCACTTGAATTTTATTATGTTTGCTTTTATGCCGGAGAAATATACGATCACTTCCACCGGTTCAAATTCGGAAATGTTTGCCATTGTATGAGATTCTTATACCATAATAATTTATGGTAACGCTATCATATAATCAACTGACATTTCAGTATTCCTCTTTATCATATGAAAGACAGCATGAGAAATGGTCAGCAGACAGAGCGCAATGAGGCATGGCCACTGAAGCGCCATGGCCTTCAGAGATCTCATTAAGAGTGGATCCGAAATGAACTTTTACATAATATGGACTTGAAAAAAGTATGCCATAAGACTAACTTGCACACATTGCGGGAATAGCTCAGTTGGTAGAGCGCAACCTTGCCAAGGTTGAAGTCGCGGGTTCGAGTCCCGTTTCCCGCTCTTTTCATTTGATATATAAAGCTGTTTAATTTCCGGCGTGGTACCCAAGTGGCTTAAGGGGAAAGTCTGCAAAACTTTTATTCGACAGTTCGAATCTGTCCCACGCCTCTCTTATTCCTTATATTTGTAATTTCCTTCAATACAAATTCTTTTACATTCCAAAAAAATTACAGAATAATTAAAGAATTCTTTTTTCTTTTCAGAACGACCGGTTCTTCTATAAGTTCAGCTCCTGATCCGTCTGCAGGAACTATAAAAGATTTTATCTTTTCCTTTTCATTTTCTCTTCTGTTTCTCCAATTCCTGGGACATTTTTCTATCTTAACGGGAAAAATTGTCAGATCGCCGTCTGATGAAATGTGAAGACGCAGAAAATTCTTGTAATCCTGAATTTTTAATGCTGAAAAAGCTTCATCATTGTGTCTACCGAAAAAAAACTGTGAAACGAACAGATAAACTCCCATAATGGTAGAACCAACAATCCATCCCGAGATAAAAACCATCATCATTGCAAATAGAAATATCAGAGTTTCATGATCTTTA
>CAZTQR010000079.1:0-13973 GCA_964615795.1 uncultured Ignavibacteriaceae bacterium | reverse complement strand
GCATCCGTTGGTTTGGAGAATGTGATATGTGGATAGACAGAGTTCGAATAGATGACTTGATAGCAGATGAGTTGCTTGACCCAACAGTATCTCAGCAGTATGAATGGTGGATAGCAAGCGAGGCAAAGTTCCTTGTTGCCGGCAATAAACAGGATGCAAAGAGATTTGACATTCAGAGCTACTTTCCGGATGGGGTAAAGCAGAGCAATGTTGCCTGCTTTGGATATGTGAGCAAGAGATTGACGGCTTACACAGCGGAATGCAACAAGCTAAACTCACGAACTGCGGCAGCAGGAAGAAACTTCTGAACTTGCATATACCACGACCATGAAGGAAACAACACAAGTCTCACGCAAATTTAGCAATCTCACAAACCTGCTTTATTTCTTCAGCATTTTCATATTCATCAATGCGTTCAACTTTCAGCATAACCCGCCGGGAGCATGGCGGGGACTTAAACTCAGCAACTGCGAAGATGCTCTCTTACGCAATACTGTCTTTGAAAACATATCTCCGCATCCTGTTGACAGTACTTATGCAGTGGAACTGATAGACTGCGGCATACCCGGAAGCTAGGTTGCAAGGCTTGTGGATAACGAGTTCAGAGCCGCAGGGCAATATGCAGTGGAATTCAACGGCGCATCGCTTTCGAGCGGAGTGTATTTCTGCCGAATGGAAGCCGGAAAGTTTGCAGGGACGAGGAGGATGGTTTTGATAAAATGACCCGGACCCTTTGATCCGGCATGTCTTGTTCGCGAAAGCCCGCTCCGAAAGGCGGGCTTTTTCACATTGGCCACTTTGCATTTGCCGTTTGATCCACAGGCTGGCAACATTAAGCTTACTGCTAGTGCAGTCCTTGCCGGTATGATAATGATCAGCCGGCATGATTCCCTGCCAGGCAACAGAAGCAATCTGAAGCAAAGTAAGTCCGGTTATCACATTCCCTCTACGCCTTGAATCTTTATGCACCTATTGATAAGTTGCTTCTAATAATCATAATGAATCCTCGCACTTTATACAGATCATTAATCCTCATACTCCTTTTTGCGGGATTATCTTCCACAGCCCTTTCACAATCTGCGCCGAAGGTGCTTATGGTAACGGCTCACCCCGATGACGATGCGGTTTTTGCCGCAACCAATTACAAGATCGTTCATGACCTTGGGGGAACGGTTGACCTGGCGCTGGTAACTAACGGCGAGGGTGGCTACAAGTACTCAACCCTTGCAGAAAACATTTACGGACTTGAGCTTACGGATGAAGCGGTCGGCAGAAAACACCTGCCGGAGATAAGGCAGAAAGAATTAGAGAAGGGCGGCGCAATTGTCGGAATAAGGAATTACTACTATCTGAATCAGAAAGATCACAGATACATAACCTCTGCCGATATTCGCGAAGTACTCGACAGCAACATCTGGGATACGGATTATGTGAGGAATTTTCTGAGAGACCTCATTGCAAAAGAACAATACGACTACCTTTTCATACTTGCACCGTCATTGGGCACTCATGCACATCACAGCGCAGCTTCCATTCTCTCGCTTCAGGCAGTGGATATGCTTGCATCTGAATACAGGCCTGTTGTGCTTGCGGGAACAAGCTCCCGGAAGACAGACACTCTGAGAACCACCTACAAAGGATTTGAGCCTTATCCCATAACCGCAGTTTCCGATACCGTCCCGCTTGTATTTGACAGGACTTCAAAGTTCGGCTACCGTGATGCGCTCGATTACAAGATCATAGTGAACTGGCTCATTGCAGAGCACAAATCCCAGGGAACTATGCAGCTTCTGATGAATCAGGGCGATTACGAGAACTTCTGGTTCTTCGATATCAATGATGCTTCAAAGAAGAAAGATGCCGAAGAGCTATTCGATCGGCTCAAGGTGAATAATTTCAAAGTGAAGGAGTACAAGTGAAACATATTGTGATAAGAGTTGCGATTCTGTCTTGCATTGCCGCCGGTTCTATATTCCTTTCTTGCGGCAAGGAACAGGCAAAGAAGAAACTCGTTGTCTATTCTCCGCACGGCAAAGAGATGCTCACAGAGTTCGAGAAGATGTTTGAGGCTTCCAATCCCGACACGGATGTTCAATGGCTTGACATGGGATCGCAGGAAGTGTTTGACAGGATAAGGACGGAGAAGGCAAACCCATTGGCTGACGTGTGGTGGGGCGCGCCGGCAACGATCTTTATGCGGGCGGAAAAAGAAGGACTGCTTGAACAATACACGCCGACATGGGCGCAGAACGTTCCGGCCCAAAGCAGAAGCGCTTCCGATATGTGGTACGGAACGTTTGTAACTCCTCAGGTGATCGCATTCAATGAGAAGACTCTGACAAAGGATAATGCCCCGAAGAACTGGAATGATATAATCAGTCCGCAGTGGAAAGGCAAGATCGTGATCAGAAATCCAATGGCTTCGGGAACAATGCGCGCAATATTCTCAGCCATGATCGCAGAATCAGTGAAGAGGACCGGTTCCGATGCGGAAGGATTTGAGTGGCTCAGAAAGCTGAATGAGAACACTTCCGCATATGCGGCAGACCCGACACAGATGTACATAAAGCTCGCGGGCAATGATGCTGTAACGCTTTGGAACATGCCGGATATTTTTTTGCAAAAAGAAAAATATCAGTATCCTTTCGGATTCAATTTTCCCTCATCCGGAACTGTTGTACTCACTGATGCTATAGGGCTTGTAAAGGGTTCGAAGAATCACGAAGCGGCAAAGAAGTTCTATGAATTTGTAACAACCGAAAGCAGTCTCATACTTCAGGCGGAAAAGTTCTACAGGATCCCCGCGCGGACGGACATCCCCGGCAACAAGCTCCCCGCCTGGATCTCCGGTAATCCGTTCAGCGCACTTGACCTTGACTGGAGTCTTATAGCCGAAAAAGAATCTGAGTGGATGAAGAAATGGGATTCAGAAATAAAAAAGTAAGATTGCGTTGCGCTTACTTCTCCAAAACGCATTTCTATTGCTTAACCGCAGGATGAACTAACAACCATTTGAAGAAAATTCTCCTTATCTGATTTTGATCCTTTCTGCAAGAAACATCGCAAAGCAATTCGGCATCCAAAAGGCGCTTGACGACGTCACATTTGACATTGCGAGGGGTGAGTTCTTTTCCCTGCTCGGCCCCAGCGGATGCGGCAAGACTACGCTCCTGCGTATCATTGCCGGGCTTGAGCAACCAAATTCCGGAACGATCGAACTAAGCGGCAAAGATGCCTCGGGGCTTTCTCCGCAGAAGAGAAACGTAGGAGTTGTTTTCCAGAATTATGCGCTATTCCCGAATATGACTGTATTCAGGAATGTCGCATACGGCCTTGAGGTAAGGAAATTTTCTCCTTCTGAGATCAGGAGGAAAGTCGGTGAAGTTTTGGAAAAAGTCAGGATCTCTCAAAAGTCGGACAGCAATGTGACAATGCTCAGCGGCGGCGAACAGCAAAGAGTGTCGCTTGCAAGGGTCATAGTAACTGAGCCGGACCTTCTGCTGTTTGACGAGCCCTTGTCCAATCTCGACTACTCTCTGCGACTTGAAGCGCGCAATGAGATAAAGAGGCTTCAGAAGGAGATAGGAATCACATCTGTGTATGTAACTCATGATCAGTCTGAGGCACTTGCACTTTCTGACCGCATTGCCGTTATGAACAGCGGAAGAATAATTCAGACAGGAAGTCCGGAGGAGATCTACCTGCGTCCTGCAACGAAGTTCATAGCGGAATTCATCGGGCATTCCAACTTCTTCGACTCCGGGGAATCGGCAAAGTATTTTGACATCAACATAGGAAGCGGCGAACTTCTTTCGGTATTCCCGGAGGAGCTTGAACTTGTACCGGACGAAAGCGGACTCTTTGAGGTTACGGATGTTCAGTTTGGCGGAGCAATGACCGAATACAGGGCAAGGGACGGGAGCAAGGAGGTCAGCATTGTAAGTCAGTTCAGGAGCGGTGGCAAGATATTCGCCACGGGAGAGAGAGCAGTTTTGAGAACATTGAATTACACCAAAAGAATTATCCGGCAATGAAAACGGCAGGAAGCAACACTTCCCTGAGGCTCTTGCCGGTGCTGATTATCCCGGCATTCTTCGCTTTCGGTTACATAGTCTATCCTCTCATTGTGCTCCTTATGGAGAGTCTGCCCGCATTCACGGATTCATTCGGCGCTGTCGCGAAAAATTCAGCACTGCCGCTCTGGAACTCGGTACTGTTGTCTGCGGTGACGGTTGCCGGGAGCTGTATCATCGGCGTTGCGCTGGCATACGTTGTCTATTACTATAAATTTCCTTTGCGGAATTTCATCTCTGCGGTACTGCTTGTTCCGATCGCCGCTCCTCCGCTTGTCGGCGTTGTTTCATTTCTTTTCCTGCTCGGAGAAAACGGACTGCTTACGAAATTCGTGATGAACACATTCGGCCTCAGCACGGTGCCGTTCATTTTCGACGGCTGGACTGCTGTTATAATTGTGCACCTGTTCTCCTTCTATCCTTACTTCTATCTCTTCTCATCCTCGGCATTGATGAAGACAGATTCAAATCTGATAGATGCTTCTTATTCACTGGGTGCCGGCAAGTCAAGGACGATCTTCAGAGTGATACTTCCTCAGCTTGTTCCTTCGGTCATTGGCGCATCACTTGTCGTTTTCATGGCAAGCATGGCATCTTTTTCCGCGCCGTTCATTTACGCGGGCTCAAGCAAATTCCTCACAACAGAAATATTCTTTGCAAAGGTAAACGGAGACACATCCTACAGCTCTGCGCTTGCAGTAATTCTGACACTGATATCACTGGTGTTTCTTCAGCTTCTCAGGATCTACAGGAGGAAGTTTTCTGTGAACCTCAGGACAAAAGGATCCGCTAGAACGGAAACAGCAATGTCTCACAGGCACTCAGGTATTGCAGGGACTTCAATTCTGCTGGCATTTGCGATCCTGATTCTCTTGCCCGTGGTCGCGCTGGCTTATCTTTCGCTGATTCCTGAGGGCTCACTCATGCGGAACTTCTTCGCTGAACCGTTCACTATGGAAAACTACGGCAAGATCTTCAGCGATCCGGAATTTCTTGACCCTTTCACAAACAGTGTTTCAATGTCGCTCATGGCAGTAATACTTGTTCTCACAGTCGGTGTAAGCGCGGCATGGCTGATTGCCGGGAAGAAGCTTCGCGCCGGCGGATTGCTTGAGAGTGTGCTCTCGATACCATACGGAGTGCCGGGTACGGTCATTGCAATTGCTTTCATACTCGGATTCAGCGTACCGACGGTTTTTTCCTTTTCTGCCATTCTTGCCGGAAGTTTCTGGATACTTCCGCTGGCTTATGCCGTAAGGAATGTTCCGCTCATGACTCAGTCTGTGATCTCGGGACTCTCGTCAATAGATCCTTCTCTTTCGGAAGCATCCGCTACGCTTGGTGCAGGCGAGGCAAGAACTTTTTCAAAGATTACAGCGCCACTTGTGATGCCATCGGTCATGCACGCTTCCCTGCTTGTATTCATTGCGTGCGTCGGCGAGTTTGTTTCTACGATCCTTCTTTACACGTTTTCAACGAAGACAATTTCTGTTGAGATCTACTCGCAATTGCGGCTGTACAATACAGGAGCCGCTGCCGCTTACGGAGTCATTCTGTTTGCTGTTGTGATGACGGTAGTTTTTCTTTCAAGGAAGACAATTGAAAAGGCAGGATGAAAAGATCTTAGCTGATTATCAGTCTATCTTTCTGAATACAAGCAATACCTTTTTTCCGTCAGTGATGTAAAGGCGCAGGTTCTCCGCTGTCCATTGCTTTGCTGAGTAAAGTGCGGTCAGCAATTCCGTTTCTGTTTCGGTATCGCATTTTCGCTCTGTCACCTCGGCTCTTCCGAAAGCAAGCGTCTCGTCAGTGCAGGCGAAATAACCTCTGTAACCACTGCACTCCGACGAAATGAAGTAAACAGCATCTCTCAAATGCATCTCAAGTATCGGCGGGGGATATTCTTTCCTGCTCAGCTCTCTGCCACCGATGCTTTCCAATGCCCAGATGTCGTTAAGAATATTGTACTTCCCTGTTGAAGCCGAGCTGTCGCGATCGGGTTGCACTCCCTCCCGCAGGTAAACCAACTTCACTCCCGACCCATCTGAAAGCTCAAGCTCGCCGTCGATCAATGAATATGTGGTTGCGTTTCTCAACCCGCTGATGATCTCGTTTTCGCGCATCTCTTCGGGACAGCCCATTTCGGTTGATACAAGATAACCGATTTTGAAGCGGTTTCCCTCCTGCGTGTATTTTGAATAGATCCTGTTACAGCCGGAAATTCCCCTTACCAAAGCGCTGTCAGGAACGAACTCCAGATACGGAAGATTGACGGAAAACGCATCCCTGTCGATCACTGAATTCCCGATCTTATAAAGGTACCACTTACCCTCCAGCCCGTAATCGGGAACGAACCTGCCGCATCCGTTCAGAACAGTAAACTGTTCTTCAACTCCCTTGCGAACTTTCACTTCCACAGAGTAATTTGTTTCACCGGTCACTTTGTTTGTACATTCTTCAGGAATGATCGTCACAGAAATTGAACCGGACTCGACCTCTGCAGTGTATGTCATTGTCTGCGAGTTCAGATTCTGCACAAGCCTTGACGTCGGAGTATTAAGACTGCGGTCTCCCGTCGCTCTGAACTTGATGGCTTTGTCACGGAAAATCGCTACGCCCCATGAATACCCTTCACCGCCGCCGGCAAATATCACTCCGGCATCATAAGCTCTTCTCTTTTGCTTCAGACTGTCATCTGCAATGCTTGTTGTACCGGATATTGCGTAACCTGTTGATGCAGATGCAAGGACAGCAATGCAAAACCAGAAGAATATCTTTGCCTTATACATGATCATTGTTAATTGGAATTATCCGGGTCAGCTTCAGAAGGAATTACAGTACTCATTTCCGGAATTACTCTCCGGTCATATCACAGCAGGATCATGCCGTTCAGATCTCACAGCCGGACAGCTCAAGTTCCATGTCAACGATCTCTCTAATCTGAAACAGGAACCAATTGTCAATCCTGGTGGAAGCGTGGACTTCCTCAACAGTTGCGCCGAGCAGGAAAGCATACCTTATGTAAAATATATTGTCATTTCTCGGTGTCTGAAGTTTCATGAGGATCTTCTGCTTCAGCGCGGACCTCTCGGATTCTTCAAGCCCGAGCAGATACTTTGCATCATAAACATCTTTCCCGTCAGCGCCAAGCCCGGCCCTGCCTGTCTCGAGCGAGCGGATGGCCTTCTGAAACGCCTCTTTGAAATTCCTTCCGAATGACATCACTTCGCCTACGGATTTCATTTGTACGCCAAGCACGTCATTGTCGGGACTTGTTGAACGGAACTTGTCGAAATCCCAGCGAGGTATCTTAACCACCACATAGTCTATCACAGGCTCAAAGCATGACGGCGTGGTCTTCGTAATGTCGTTTGGAATCTCGTCAAGCGTGTAACCGACCGCAAGCTTCGCGGCAATCTTTGCGATGGGAAAGCCCGTTGCTTTGGACGCGAGCGCCGAGCTTCTTGATACCCGCGGATTCATTTCGATCACAACAACTCTTCCCGTGCCGGGATGGACCGCAAACTGTATGTTGGAACCGCCCGTCTCCACTCCGATCTCGGAAATGACCTTCTTCGCCGCATCCCTCAGCTCCTGATACTGCTTATCGCTGAGAGTCTGCGAAGGCGCAACTGTGATCGAATCACCGGTATGCACACCCATCGGATCAAAGTTCTCAATTGAGCAGATCACGACAAAGTTGTCGTTGATGTCGCGCATCACTTCAAGTTCAAATTCCTTCCAGCCGATCAGCGATTCCTCAACAAGAACTTCATTTATCGGAGAAGCTTCGATCCCGCGGTTGACGATTGCCTCATACTCCTCGATGTTGTATGCAATTCCTCCGCCTGTGCCGCCGAGAGTGAACGATGGCCTGATGATGATGGGGAACCCGGTTTCATCCGCAAAGCTCCTTGCTTCCTGATAACTGTGTACAAACTTTCCTTTGGCAACATCAAGGCCGATCTTCTTCATGGCATTGTGAAAAAGCTCTCTTGATTCTGCCTTTCGTATTGCTTCTATCTTGGCTCCGATAAGTTCAACGCCGTACTTTGCAAGAATTCCTTTTTCGTACAGATCCATTGCGGCGTTAAGCGCTGTCTGTCCGCCCATTGTGGGCAGTATCGCTTCCGGCTTTTCCTTTTTTATGATCTTCTCAATGTATGTTGAAGTGATCGGTTCGATGTAAGTGGCATCTGCGATCTCGGGATCTGTCATGATGGTTGCCGGATTGGAGTTGATCAGCACAACCCTGTATCCTTCCTCTTTCAGAGCTTTTACTGCCTGTGTTCCCGAGTAGTCAAATTCACATGCCTGTCCGATGACAATCGGCCCGCTTCCGATTATCAGTATTGTCCTGATGTCAGTTCTCTTTGGCAAAATTATATGCTTGGTTCGGTGATAGTATTTTTCAGCTTGTTTCAATCTTTCTTATGTCGCCCTTGGAAGCCTTCTTTCCCATCTCTGCCTTCAGTTCGCGTTCGTGTTTTTTTATCACCTTCTTCACAAAATGCTCCTGAATGTTCACTTCCTTAAACTGCCCGCCTATTTCTTTGAGCAGTTGCGACTTTCTGAGATATGTTCCGTCACTCTGCATCACTCTTGTTTTTGCAGTGTCAGTGAGATACAGTTCAAGTATTTCGAATATGTCTTCCTTTATTCTGCAGTCCTCAATCGGAAACAGCACCTCTACCCGCCTGTCAAAATTCCTTTGCATAAGGTCTGCACTGCCGAGATACAGCCGGCTGTCGCCGTTGTTGTGGAAATAGTATGCACGGCTGTGCTCAAGGAACCTTCCGACAATGCTGTACACATTGATGTTATCGCTCAGCCCTTTCACCTGCGGCCTCAGCCGGCATATTCCCCTTGTTATGAGGTCGATCTTTACTCCCGCCTTTGATGCCTGGTAGAGTTTCATTATCACCTCGTCGTCAACAATTGAGTTGTTCTTGAAATGAAGGTATCCGTTGCCCGATCTCTTATGGCTCTCTATCTCCTCTTCAATAAGCTTCACGATCTTTCTTCTCATGTTGAACGGAGCAACAATAAGCTTCTTGTAATCGCTCTTCTTGGAATAACCGGTAAGGAAGTTGAACAGGTCTGAAGCATCTTCGCAGAACTCCTCATTTGCAGTGAATAGCCCGAAGTCAGTATAGATCCTTGAGGTGAATGAGTTATAGTTTCCGGTGCTGAGGTGCAGGTACCTGCTCATTCCGATCTCGTCTTTTCTCACCACCAGTGCCATCTTGCAGTGCGTTTTGAGTCCAACCAGTCCGTAAACAACATGCACGCCGGCGTTTTCAAGCGCCTTAGCCCAGATTATGTTGTTCTCTTCGTCAAACCTTGCTTTCAGTTCCACCACCGCGGTCACCTGCTTCCCGTTCTCAGCCGCCTCAATAAGCGAGCGTATGATCGGTGAATCCCCGCTGGTCCTGTACAGAGTAAGTTTAATGGCGTAAACGTTCGGGTCTTCGGCAGACTGTGCAATGAACTCCCCCACAGAAGCAAATGAGTAGAACGGGTGATGAAGGAAGATGTCGCTCTCCTGGATCGCCTTGAAGTAGTCATCCTGCTTCCTGAAGAATGAGGAGATCCTCGGTGTGAAACTTTTGTACTTGAGATCGCGCCTTTCGATCTTGCAGATGCTTAAGTAGTCGCCGAGGTTGAGCGGCCCGCTGATCCTGTAGATCTCGTTGCTGTTGACTTTCAGTGCATTGATGAGAAAGTTGAGCAGTTGGTCCGGCATCTTCTTGTCAACTTCAAGCCTTACAAGTATTCCGAGCCTTCTCTTTTTGACTTCCTCTTCAATCAGCGTAAGCAGGTCGTCAGCTTCTTCCTCTTCAAGGTCAAGGTCCGCGTTCCTTGTGATCCTGAATGCAAAGCTTTCAATGGCGCGCATCCCGGGAAAGAGCTTGTCAGCATTTGCCTTAATGATCTCTTCAAGAAGTATGAACTGATTTTCATCCTTTGAACCGATCTGATAGAATCTTGAGATGTTGTTCGGAAGCTGTATCACGCACACTTTCTCCTCAACCTGCTCGGTATCGGGATCATCAAGTATTATTGCAAGGGCAAGGCTTCTGTTGATAAGGTTCGGAAAAGGGTGCACGTTGTCAATAGCAAGCGGAGTAAGCACGGGAAAGAGCTCGTCATCAAAATACGATTTCACTATCATCCTGTCGTCTTCGGTAAGCTCGCCGTATGTTACAAACTGGATACTGTTCTCTTTGAGAGCGGGAACTATCTCATCATTGAATATCCTGTACTGCTCATCAATAAGCGGCACGAGAGTTTTGTAGATCTCATTCATCTGCTCTCTCGCCGTCATTCCGTCGGTTGTCAGCTCGTTCACGTTGTTTCTTATCTGCCTCTTCAAACCGGCAACGCGGATCATAAAGAACTCGTCAAGATTGTTGCTGAAGATAGAAAGAAATTTGAGCCTCTCAAGCAACGGCTGATTTCTGTCAGATGCTTCTTCAAGAACACGCTTGTTAAATTCAAGCCATGTCAGTTCCCTGTTGAGGAAGTATTCAGAATTGCCCTTTGTCAAGATCCTTGTTGTTTGATTTGTTGATTGAACTATGATCTTTCAGCAGTAGATGTCACTGCTGTCCTGTAAGACCGTTCCTCTTCAGCTCCATGAGATACTTCGTTATGAGAGCTTCGTATTCCGCACTGTAGCCTTCCTTCTGAAGCTGCAGGAATTCTTCTCTCAGTGCATTGTAAGACCCCGGTCCGCTAAGCACTATCTCCGGCGGCGAAGTTCTTGAAACGTTTTCTCCCGGCCTTGATTCTCTCTTCGGTTCAAAGTCCTTTTCTCTCTGAGAGAGCCTTGCATCCAGCATCCTTGATAAGATCCTGTTTTGCTTCTCCTTCAGTTTGTCGTCGAGGTTGTACTCGCTGAGTTGCCTGATCACTTCCTTCATTTCCTTTTCAACCTCATCCATATCGCCAAAAACTTTCTCTCCGCTTCTTTCCTGTTCTTTCTTCAGCTCCTCATTCAGCTGTTCCATTGATTTCTGTATCTGCATCTGCTCAAGCCTTAATCTGTCCATTTCGATCTTCTGGTCCTGAGGAAGATTCTCCGGCGAAGGTCCTTTGCCGTCATTGCCCTGCTGTCCGTTCTCTCCCATCTTGCCCGTCTTTCCGTTAAGACCCATTTGCTGGGCAATGATCTCGCCAAGCCTCTGCATCAACTGGCCCATGTTACCTTCACCGGGCTTGTTGCCTTTCCCCTTCTTACCGTTTTGCCCCATTTGAGAAAGCATATCGCCAAGCATCTGCGCCGCAATATCAAGTGAGCGTTTAGCATCTCCCTGGCTGTCTGAGGCCTTGTCTTTCTGCATCTCGCCGAGTTCTTTGCCGGCCTTGTCCATCTTGTTATACGCATTGCCGAGTTCCTTCCCCATTTCCGGAGAGAGCATCATTCCCATTTTGGTCGTGTTCATAAGGTCATCAATTGTCTGCGACAGATCTCCCTGCAGATCGCCCTGCTCCTGCTTGTTCTTCTGAAATTCTCCTTTGTCTCCCGGCTCTGTGTCGTCCGTCTTCTCCTTGAGTCCCTGCTGGCGCTCACTCATTTCCTTGAGCTTTTTGAGAATCTCCTCAAGTTTCTGCTTAAGCTTTTCATTCCTGTCCTGCGAATCCATCATCTTTGACAAGGCCTCTTTCATTGCATCATTCATCTTGTTCAGTTCATCCATGATCTCCTGCTGTGTCTTCTCGGAGTTTTGCTTCTGCCCGCTGTTAAGCTGGTTCTGCGATTCCTGCATCTTGTTCTCCATGCCGCTCTTCTGCATCTGCTCGCGTATTTTCTCAAGATCCTCGGCGCTCATCTGCTCTTTCATTTTGTTGATCTCGTCTATCAGCTTCTTAAGCTCTTCATTGAATTCCTTTGTGTCATCCTTTATCATCATCTGCTCCGCCGCAAGGTCTTTCATCTTTTCGGTGTTCGTCTTGTCCGAATTCTCGGTGTCTTTTTTAAGGTCTTCCTGCTTCTTTGTGATCTCATCAAGTTTCTGTGTAAGTTCTCCGAATTTCTGCATGTTCTCTATCTTCTTCAGAAGCTCCATCGCCTTCTCCATGTATTTCTTAAATGCCTCTTCATCGAACTTGAAGTTCTTCATTGCCTCCCTCAGCTCTTCGGAGTCCTGCTTTTTAAGCGCTTCGCGAAGTTTCTCGAGCATCTTCTGAAGTTCAGGGGTGTTTATTTTGTTGAACATCTTCTGAAGCTCCATGTATTGTTCAAGAGTCTTCTCGTCAAGCATGTTGCTCTCACGCATGTCTTCCATGTTCTGTTCGAGCTGGTTCTGAGTTGACTGCATGTTCTTCTGAAAATTATCGATCTTCTTTTCAAGCTCCTGCTTCTTCTGCTCGTTCAATCCAAGCTCTTCATTCCTCTGGATCTGCTTCTTGAGTTCTTCGATCTCTTTCTGAAGGTCCATTGCCTGGTCGTATGCGGATTCAAGTTCGTTCCTCAATTCCCTCGCTTCTTCCTTCTTCTTTTTGAATGCCTCTTCGGGAGCTCTGTAAACGAGCGACCTCAGTTCCGACCTTGTTGACTTTCCGGCGTTGTCAGTAACTTCAAGATAATATTCCACTTTTTCGCCCCGCCTTATATTCAGCACTGAAATGCCCCATGCATATGGCACTTCCACTGATGTCGCATTGAGATTCACAAGTGGGATCTTCACTGATGTAAACTGAGCCGATGCAGTGCTTCCCTGATTTGAGCTTGCCTTTCTGTAGTTAAGCGTAAGTCCGGAGAATCCGTAATCATCGCTGATCCTCGACCTCAGCAAGATCTCTTTCTCAAGGTTAAGCTCGTGGTTTGTCTGCCGCGGTTCAATTACTGCAATAGTTGGATTCTCATCGGCAAGAACTTTGATCACATACTTCCTGTAGTTCTTTCCTTCCCTTCCATCCGCATCTATAAGATAGAAGCTGTACTCTCCCGGTTCATTGGCAATGAAGCTTCCTCTTGCACTGCTGCCGTCAACCGCAAACGAAGTCCTTGCACCCTTGAAATCAATTCCTGCCCCGGACAGGTCTCTGGTTGCCAGGATCTCAAATGCCAGTTCGCTACCCTGCGGACAAAATACATCTCCTTCGTTTTCCTGGACCTTCTCCGGAACTCCCGTAAATGCAGGCGGCTTCACTGTCAGCCGAAAATTTTTAACGGCGGGATAGTCTGCAACACTGATCACAAACTCTTCCGACTTCAGGCCTTCGTACTCCGCATGATAGCTGAAACCTTCCTGAACATCCTCATACAAATACCTGAATGCCCCTTCACTGCCGGCTTCAAGCCTGACCTCATCCTCACCGTTTCCTCTCTGTGAAACGATATTCACATATCCGGGCATGAAACTCTTGTCCAAAGAATTTACGAACACTTTGATCTCAAGATCCTCGCCGCGGGCAATCTCCTTGTTTCCCGGAAGCACTGTGAAGGAGATGCCAAGATCGTCAAGGAAACCATAGCCGTAATTCGCCAGCCTGTTTGCGGCCTTGGACAGGCTGTTTCCAAATATCAGAAATGAAAGCAAGAACAGCAGAAGCGAACCCGCAAAGACCTTAACCGGCCCCGCGAGCTTCCGGAAGTCAACCGCACTGCCGAAATCAACCTCGCCCGCCTTTTCATTCACTCTTTCGAGTTCAGCGTCAATGAGTTCGGGAGAGAACAATGTCGCCGAACCTCTCCCCGAATACTGTCTGTAAAGGGAAAGTGAATTTGACAGATTATCACCGATGCCTGAAAAATAATTCCCGATCCTCCGGGCATAGGCCACGGCATCGAACTTGCCTGATATGCCAAGTATCCTGAACAGGAAGTGCATCAGGATATAAACAACAGTGGCAACAGATCCGCCAAGGGTTCCCCAGTACAGAATTCTCCTT